>WRLW01000045.1 GCA_009777435.1 Oscillospiraceae bacterium
GAGCCGGCGCTGGAGCCAGCGGAGGCGGGGGCGGTGGGGGAGGCAGCGGAGCGGGAGGGGGAGGCGCGGTCGCGTCCGTCATTCCCGCCGCGGCCGTCGCGCCGCCGCTCATAAGGCTCTCTATCATGCTTCTGGAGAAGTCCACGGGTGTGACCTGCATGATCTGGCTGTCTATCAGCCCCTCGACCACCATATCAAAGCTCGTGCGCACGATCACCTCGTCCGGGTTTGAGATGCGCCCGAGCGCTTCCTTGCCCAAATCCACCATAAAAGCGTTGGGCGGCGATATGTCTATCGCGACGCCTATAAGCTTGGACAGCGATGTGGACGACGAGCCGACCATCTGGTTCATAACCTCGCTGATGGCCGACAGGTGCAGCTCGGACAGCTCGTCCTGTACATTGGAGCCGTCGCCGCCCATCATAAGGTCAGTTATGATTTTAACATCATGGTCGCGCAAAAACAAGATGTTTGTCCCTTTTAGACCCTTTGTGTACTCAACCTCCACGGCCACAAAGGGTAGCGGGTACTCGGCGGAGATATCGTGCATCGTGGTAAGGCTGACGCGCGGCGTGGTTATATCCACCTTGCGGCCGAGCAGCGTGTACAGGGTCGTGGCGGCGGTACCCATGCTGATATTGCCGATCTCGCCCATCGCGTCTATCTCGACCTCGGACAGCGGCGGGTCAATGGCCGCCACGGCCGCCATGGACGCCGTTTGCGGCGCGCCGCCCGCCATTTCGGCCGCGGGCGCCTCGGGCGGCGCGATGTCCGCTTCCGACATGCCCGCCAGCATGGCCTCTATCTGCTCCTGCGACATCATGCCGCCCTCGTCGCCTTCGGCGGGAGCGGACTCGTCGTCGTCCATAGACGTCATGCCGGCCAGCATGGCCTCTATCTGCTCCTGCGACATCATGCCGCCTTCGTCGCCGTCGGCGGAAGCGGCGCCGTCCGCTTGATCTCCGTGCAAGAGGGCGTCTATTTCGTTTTTGGACAAGCCGTTACTCATTTGCGATTTCCTCCTCGCGGATCATTTCGGAGATCCTGACGGCGTACCTGTTTTCCTTGACGCCTATGACACCCCTGAATTTACTCAGGTGGCCGACCTTGACGGTCAGCGGGTCGAGCACGCTGTGGTCGAGCTGCAATATATCGCCGGGCTGAAGCTCCAAAACGTCGCGCACGCTGGTTATGGTATCGTTGAACACCGCCGTCAGCGGGAGCGGCGTGGTCTGTATGCGGCGCTGTATGTCGGCCGCGCGCGGCTCGTGCTTGCGCCTGTCGGTCTGGAACATAAGCTTTGTGCTGAGCTGCTTGGCCACAGGCTCTAAGGCGAGCTGGGGCAGGCAGAAATTCATAAAGCCCTCGCTGTTGCCGATTTTCACGTTCAGCGTGATGAGGGCTATGGTCTCATTGAGCGCCACTATCTGCGCGAACTGCGGGCTGGTCTCAATGCGCTCAAGCATTACGCTTATCGGTATTATCTTCGACCACGACTCCACCAGCAGGTTTATGCACTGGCGTATGATACGCTCAAGCAGAACAAGCTCTATCTCGGTGAAGCTGCGGCTGATTTCAATCGTACCCGACGAGCTGGAGCCGCCCAGCAGCCTTGAGATCATCACATAGGCGACGTCGGGGGCCACCTCCATCAGCGTCGGCCCGACTAACGGCGGCATACTCACGATGGCCAGCACCACGGGCGACGGCATCGCGTTGACGAACTCCTGATACTTTACCTCCTCCACCGATATGACGTCGGCGGAACACATCACACGCAGCGTACCCGACAGATAGGTGGCGAACAGCCGCGCGAAGGTATCGTAAATAACGTTGAAGGTGCGTATCTGCTCTCTTGAGAACCGGTTTGCGGTTCGGAAGTCATATTCCTTGGCATTGGCCAGATTAGTCTGGTCGCCGTCCTCCGGCACGACGTCGCCGGAATTGAGAGCGTTTAGCAGAGCGTCAATTTCGCTTTGGGACAGAACGTCCGCCAATACCGGTCAACTCCTTTTCAGAGGCCGCGCCATCATTAGTCAGGCTACCGTGAACTCGCTGAAATACGCGCCGTGAAAGATGGGGTCGGGCAGGCCGAGCGCCGCGTTGACGGCCTCCACCAGCCGGACGCCGAGCGCGTCGAGATCCTTGTAAACGGTGGCGTCCTCGGTGGTAAGTCTGCTTAACTCTTTTATAACGGCGTCGCGGATTATATAATTTCGCTCGACAAGCGACTCTACGGCCTTTTGGTCGGTTATCTCAAACATCACCGCGCATTTAAGCATCTTTTTGGCGTCCGGCTCGGCGAAATTTGTGACGAACGCTTCACCCGGGTCATACGCGAAAAGCTTTACTTCGACGTCGCCGCCGCAGGCGGCCATCAGCGCCGCCATGAGCGCGGCCGAACACATAAGCGCGACGAGCCGTTTTAACCCACGCAAGGTAATCTCACTCCCAAATTTGCCTTCATATGAACGGGGCGCGGCGAGGCAACAGACTACGCCCCGTACAATTATATAGAATCCGTATGCCTTTTGTCAAGATTATTCCACAGCGCCGCGTTAAATGATATCACATACCGCCGCTGAAATCACGCATTACATAGAATTCCACCCGCCGGTTGCGGTCGCGGCCGTCAGATATGCTGTTGTCCGCTATGGGGTGGTGTTCGCCGCGCCCCTCATAGGAATACATGCTTTCGGACAGGTCAGGGTACTCGGACTCCGGGAAAGCGTCGAGCAGGAACCTCAGCACGGTATAGGCCCGCCCCGCGCTCAGCGACCAGTTGTCCGGGAACTGCGCCGAATTCTGCGGCACGTTGTCGGTGTGCCCCTCTATACGGAACATGCCTATAAGCGGCAGCGTGAACTGGGAATGATTCATCAGCTGATCCATCACGTCTATCAGGACGTCGGCCCCTCCGGGCTTTAGGTCGGCCTTTCCCGAGTCGAACAGCATGTCGCCCGGCAGCGTTATCTGGATCATGGTATTGTCGGAGCTGACCGCGGTGTCGTCCTCTCTGGTTTCGATAAGCTGCGATACCATGGCCACCAGCTCATCCCACATATCCGAGCTTTGCAGCATCTCAAGATCGGACACGTCAAGATCCGCGATGCCCGGCGGGAAATACGGGGTGGTGTCGATGGGGTTGTTGGTCTGCGAGCTGCCGTCCCAGAAATAGGGCGTCCCCGAAAGCGTCGAGAGCGAGGAGGCGACCGTTTTCCATTTCTCGGCGTCAATGGTCGAGAAGGAGAACAGCAGCACGAAAAAGGTCAGCACCAGAGTAACCATGTCCCCGTATGTAGCCAGCCACGCGGGGCAGCCGGCGGGGGCGTCGTCAGACTTTTTTTTGCGCGCCATATTCAGTCCCGTCCTTTCCGGCTATATCTCGGTCTTGGCGGCCGCGGCGGCCGCGGTGGCGTCCTCCTTCACGCTGCGCGGCAGGAAGGAGAATAATTTTTCCTCTATTATACGCGGGTTCTCGCCGGCCTGTATGGACAGCATACCCTCGAGCATGATTTCCTTGTACATGATCTCCTCGGCCGAATGGCCTTTAAGCTTGGCGGCAAAGGGGTTGCACAGGACGTTGGCGATAATCGAGCCGTACAGCGTTGTGACCAGCGCGACGGCCATGCCCGGCCCGAGCGCGGACGGGTCGTTGAGGTTTTGCAGCATGTTTATAAGCCCGACGAGCGTGCCTATCATACCGAACGCCGGGGCGAAGGTGGCCATGGTCTCGATGATGCCTATCCCTGATTTATGCCGTTCCTCGAGCGCGCCGATCTCCGATTCCATGATGCCCCTGACCAGCTCGGCGTCGGTTCCGTCAACGATAAGCAGCACGCCTTTTTGCAAAAACGGCTCGTCGATGCCCTTCACGACCTCCTCGAGCGCCAGCAGGCCCTCCTTGCGCGCCACGTTGGCGAGGTCGATGACCGTTTTTATGCCGCTCACCACGTCGAATTTATGCGTTTTGAAGGTTATGCCGTAAATCTTGCCGAGGCCGGCCAGATCGCTCATCTTAAAGCCGGACATCATAACGAATATCGTGCCGCCCAGCGTGATTATGATCGAGCCGAGGTCAAACAGCCCGCCAATGGTGCCGCCGCCGAACACCGTTCCGAACAGTATACATCCAAACGCGCCTATAAGTCCTATCAGAGTAAAAATATCCAATCAGCTCACACCCCTTCGTCGGTCTCGCCGCGCGACGCGCCCAGCAGATCCTCGCGAACCATCTTGGGCATACCGAGAAAAACCTCTTGCTTGTGGCGCACGATTCTTGAATACAGCTCCTCGGAGGATTCCTCGACCACCACCTTTTTGCCTGTGGTCATGGTCAGCACGGTGTCGGGAGTATGCTCTATGAACTCTATAAGGTCGGGATTGATGTAAAACTCTTTTCCGTTGAGACGCGACGCCTTTATCACTAAAGACACCCCCGCAAAATAAGATGGGCGAAACCGGTGTACATCAGTATATCACACACGGCCTGACATGCCAATGTCTTTTGTCAAAATTTCACATAATACGTCTCTGACGCGCCGAGGGTTTGCCTTAAGGCAAACCCTCGGGTATAACCCGTTAGGAATTAACGCTTCAGATTGATAAGCTCCTCGAGCAGGGTGTCGGAGACCGTGATGATGCGTGAGTTGGCCTGGAAGCCGCGCTGGGTGATGATCATATCGGTGAACTCCTTGGAGAGGTCAACGTTTGACATCTCAAGCGCGCCGGCCCTGACTTCGCCCGCTACGCCGCCCTGTCCGGGCTGGTAGTAACCCGGGATGCCGGAGTTGCTCGACACCCTGTAGAGGTTGTCGCCCTCGCGGGTAAGGCCGGGCGCGTTGACGAAGCACGCGAGCGGTATAACGGCTATGTCTCTCAGCTCGCCCTCGGCGTCGATGCCTGTGACCAAGCCGGTCTTGTCTATGGAAATGCTGACGAAGTTGAGAGGTATGGCCAGCGGCCCCAGAGCCTCTTCGTAATTATCGGGGTCTATCCTGCCGCCGAACTCCGGGTCGAAAAGATCGCCCAGCTCTTGGGGATCCTTCACGCCCAGCTCCTCGATGGTTCTTCCGCCGTCAACGTCGATCGCCTCAAACGCGCTGTCGAAATATTCATGGTCGAGCAGGTTCACGCCCATTATCATCATGCCGTTGGCCGCGACCAAGAAGCCGTTTTCGTCGAGGTAAAGGTTGCCCGCGCGGGTGTAGAAGATATCGTCGCCGTTCAGCACCGAGATGAAGCCGTCGCCCTGAATGGCGAGGTCGAGCATACGGTCTGTGGTCATCATGCCGCCCGTGGTGAACACCACGTCGATCGACGAGGTGGAGACGCCCAGCCCGACCTGCTTCGGGTTAAGGCCGCCCAGAGCCTGGCTCGGGCGCGTCGCGCCGGCCAGCGTCTGGTTGAACATCTCCGCGAAGGTGGTGCGGCTGGTCTTATAGCCCTGTGTGTTGACGTTTGCGATGTTGTTGCCTATGACGTCCATTTTTATCTGATGGTTCCGAAGTCCTGAAACTCCCGCGAACATTGATCTAAGCATATGTATGCCCCTCCCGTTTGTATTGCCGCCATGCGCCGGTTGCCGAGCATCCATGCTTAGTACCGAATGTTACTGTATATTTATCGTGCCGGGTTTCGTGAAACTTTAGCGTTATTCGCGTTTTCAAGAATTTGCCGCGGCCTCAAGGCCGTCCATGGTATCGGAGACCATATTTATGGTGTTCAGCGGCACCCTTTTGCCGTCCACGAGCAGGTAATATTTGCCATCGTCCATGACCATGCTCTCGACGCGGCCGCTTATGGGCATGGCCACGCCGTCGAGGCTGTATTCGCCGCTGACGTATTTGCCTACCATCGCGGCGCTGGTCAGCAGGGTCTGGGTGTTGCCCTGTACGGCCGACGGGTCGAATACCTGCTGGATATTGCCCGCGCTGATCTTTTTCTCGCCTATCATAACATAAGGCTCGCCGCCCTCAACGCCGGCGGAGTCAACAATGCCTATCACCTGGGCAGCCACGCCGTTTGAATCGACGGTCACGCCGACGGCGCCCCTGCCGATCATCGAGAAAGCCTGATTTTGCGAGAAGGCCGCGGCCATGTTGTTCATGGCCTCCAGCGCGGAGAACTGCGCCATCTGAGCGATGAATTCGGTGTTCTCCTGCGGGGATATCGGATCCTGATTCTGGAGCTGGGCGATCAGAAGCTGAAGGAACTGATCCTTGCCCATGGAGTTATTATGCTCCTTGACGGCGTTTGACTGGGACGGTATGAAATAATCGCTCGGCTTGTTTACGTTGTTTCTGGTATCCATGAACGTATCCTTTCTTCGCGGGGCGCCGTTTATGCCCTGAACTCGACCGAAGTCTCGGCTCCGGCGGCCGCCACGCTCCCGTACAGCATGGAGGAAAGGCGCATGATGTCCTGGAGCTGTATAACGCCGTGTACATGCAGGCCGCCGTCCACGCGGCGTATGCTCGCGCGGCGCTCCCCGTCTCCGCGGCGTCCTTCGCCTCCGCGGCCGTGCTTATTGCCCGCGTCGCCGTTCCTGCCGCCGCGAGTGAAGTCCCAAGCCAGCTCGGACTGCGTTATCTCGATATTTTTCAGGTTAATGCCCATATCCTTGAGCGAGTTGGCCAGATCGTGAAGCCCTATGTTGAGCATGTTGTTCACGCGGTCGTCGGCGACCTTAATCTGAGCGGTCAGGCCCTCCTCGGAGTGTACGAGCAGTATGCTGACCTTGCCGAGCGCCTCGGGGTTGAGCTGTATTTGCATCGATGTGTTTCCGTCCACCACGGCCATGCGTATGGCTTCCACGACCTGCCTGACCACCTGCTCCACGGTCGTGCGCGTGATGGGGTCGTAGCCCAGCACCTGCGAATCCTTGACGCCGAGGTAGGCGTAAGGGTTGGTATAACCGTCGCCGGGCTTTACTTTAGAGGCGGACTGCTGCTTTGCGGCGGCCGTTTGGGCGGCGCGCGGCTCCTCGGAGACGTATTCCGCCGGGCGGTAAACGTTGATTTCAGGCTCGCTTTGCGCGGCGGGCGCCTCAACGGCGGGCGCGGTCTCGGCCACGGGCTGCTTGGCTTCCGGCGCGGCAACGTCCTCCCGCGCGTTTTGGGCGGCCATGCGCTCGCGGTGGCGCTGGACTGACGCGACATGCTCATGGCGATGCGCGCGCCTTATGCCGCCGCGCGGCGCGAGGTCGCGCGCGGCCGCGCCGGCATCCGCAGTAACTTCTTCTATAACGGACGCCCATTCGGGCGCTTCGGCGGCGGGTTCCGCGGTCTCGGCGGACTGCTGTGCCGCGGGTTCTGCGATATGCTCCGGCTCGGCGGCCTGTTCCGTGACCACCGGTTCCGCGGTCTCCGGTTGGGCGGCCGTCTCCGAGGCAAGCCGCTCGGCGCGGCGGGAGCGCGCGGCGCTCGCGTCGCTCTGTATGTGGCTAACGGCCTTAGCGAAGTCGCCAAGCATCTCGTCGTCCTCGGATATCATGCCCGCTATGAAATCAGTGATGTCAATGCTGCCGGTTTCGGGCGGGAGCGCGGAGCCGAACGCGGCGAGCGCCTGCTCAAGCGACGCGCCATTACCGTATTCGATAACGGGCGGCTTCGTGAAATCGGCGGGCGCGGCGGCATCGGACACGGCGGCGGTATACGCGGCTTCGCCGCTGTCGCCGTCGCTTTTTTCGGTATATTGCGCCTGCTGCGCCGAGGCGTATGCCACCAGCTCCTCGGCGGGCTTTGGTTCCTCTCTTTTCGCGCGCGGCGCGAGGTCGTTTTGTCTCTCGCTTGCTTTTTTAAGGGCGCCCGAAAAATCCGAGCCGCCGCTTTTTCCGGTTTTTGCCTGACCGCCGGCGGCTTCCTGCGCGCCGCGCGGCATTATGGCGTGGAGTTCGTTCATTAAACGGGTTACCTCCAATGATTTAAGCTTCAGAGACCGGGCTTCGGTCTCTTAATCCTGCGCCATCATCGCTTCCGTCAGCCGCACGCGTTCTTCGAGAGGCATCTCGTCGAAGATGGCCGCGCGCGCCGTGAGCTTCATGACCTGCAGGACCGCCACCGCGTAATCCTCGCTGAGTTCAACGAGCATTTCGGCCGCGTTGGCGGGTTCCATGGCCGCGAGGGTTTTTGCTATACTTGATATATCGGTGGTAAACAGCGGAAGTTGAGCGTCCTCGTCAAACCAATCTGGAAATTTATCTTCCAGCTCGTCCTGAAGCGCGTATAAAGCGCTCTCAAGGTCGTCCAGCTCGCTGTCGCGCCGGTTCAGCTCGTCCTCGCGCTCGTCCAGGTCTTTGGCCAGATTTTCAAGGTCTGTTTCCCAGTCGAGCAGCGAATCTATCTCCGACGCGAACACCACCTCATACGTGTCCTCGGGGTTAAGGAACTGCAAGACAAGTTCTTTGAGCGTAAACGCGTTTATAAACGTCAAAAATGTAAAGACGAGCATGGCGACAAGCCAGAATACGGTGACGCCGAACAGCGTCGCCATAACCGGATGCGATTTGCGCTCCTTTTTTGGCTTTTCGGTTTTTTCGAGCTTTTCTTTCTTTTCTTTTTTTTCTTTCTTGGGAGGCTTCGCGCCTTCGGCTTCGGTTTCGGCGGCGTCGGGATTACCGTCGCGCGGCTCTTCCTCCCCGCGTTTTTTCTTTTTTTCCTTATCGGCCATATCATTCACCCTTTCAGGACTTGCCTTATTCTCTGGCTTCCTTGGAGGACATATAGTCGTCCACCGCCTTGGCCTCCTCGCGCCTCAATTCTTCCATGTATTCCATAAACTGCTTCTGCCGCAGATTTTCCAGCATCTTGCGCTCGCCCAGCAGCTCGGTCAGCTCCCTTTGCATCCGCTCGCGCACCCTTTCGGCGCTCTCTATCTTCTCATGCTGCTCGTGTATGCGGTCGTACATGGCGCGGAAGCCCGAGCCATACGCGGCGGCGTCTCCGGGCGACATGCCGCCCGCCTCCATTTTGGCGTTGTACTCCGCGATGGCGGCGTCAAGGCGCGCGTACATGGCGGCTAACTCATCCTCGAGCCGGGCTATCAGGAGGTTCTGCGCGGCCAGCTCTGTTTTTTTCTGCTTTTCAAGCGTCGCCTTTACGTTGAGCAGCGTTTGCAGCGTGAATACGAATTTCCTCATAGCTCGATGACGTTCATGCTGCTCACGGTGTCCTCGATGGTGGTGTAGTCCTCGACGCGCTGTAACAGTATATCGTTGATTTGCGGGTTGACCTTGATAGCGAGGTCGATCTCAGGGTTGCTGCCGGCGCGGTAGGCGCCGATATTTATGAGATCCTGCGCGTCGCGGTGGACGGCCATCAGGCTCTTCAGCTCGTTTGAGCGGTCGTAGTGCCCGCGCTCGGTTATGTCGGGCATAAGGCGCGAGACGCTCGCCAGCACGTCTATGGCGGGATAGTGGTTGCGGTTGGCTAAATGCCTCGACAGCACGATATGGCCGTCAAGGATGCCGCGCGCGGTG
>WRLW01000046.1 GCA_009777435.1 Oscillospiraceae bacterium
CTTATTAGGCATGTTTGATTGAACTAATCAATTTTTGTATTCTGTATGTGCAGTCAGTTTCTCTATTTTCCGCCCTCCGCCATGAATTGGAAAGCGGAAAATATACTTTATCATTTACATTACTACCCATATCCCATTTTCCGTTTTCGTTCCGATTATTTATCAGCCAATCTGCTACAAATTCTAATTTTAGCACACTATTTCTATATGCGGACAATAACTCAACCGCGCCTATATAACGGCTTGCCTGTTTCGACTTGAAAATCAAGGGCAATGTATTCAAATGTCTGTCGTAAACATAATATATACCGCTGTCGTGGTTCAATATATAATCGAATACTGAATTTTCTGTTTCATTGTTCAGTTTATCGGCAATCAGAGAAACCTGATAAAAAGAAACAAAATCAACCAGTCTGCCGCCCGTTGGTTTCATATCGAAAGTTTGGGTATAAGCCTTGACATATTCCGAGTGATTATAGGTTCTATTTGTAAAAGCCGAGCTAATTATTTTTGCCCAGGTTTCAGCCGTTTCATTCGCCTGTTTGTTCTGTTTTGTAAATTTGCGTATCCACGTTGAAAGCATCATATTGGTGAAAATATCCCAATCGTGCAATTTTTCACGCCTGTCGGGAATTTGACTTTTACCGAGCAGGCAGTCGCTCATATATTGCACCGCTATTTTGATAACCTCGTCATCAATGGTATACCCCAAAAAACATAATCGGCGCAAGGCTTGCTCCGTTGTTATCGGGTATTTATTCGGCTCGGATAATGTGTGAAAATATCCCCAAGCACCATTTTCATCTTGTAATGCTATAATATCTCTTGCCCATTTTGTTTCTTTATACATTCGCCTATGTCCTGCTTCCACTAATATAAATACTGCCGTGTACCGCGCGAAAAACATGACCGCCGCAAAACTATTGTGACCAGTATAGCACCACAACACCGCTAATTCAAGCATTATTTAACCAGCAGGGGAAACCCGCTTGCAAAAACGCCCTTATCAGCGTATTCCCTACAGCGATACTGTCCTTTATCATAAGCTAAAAAATGTTTTTTCATTGTAATCTATAAAAAAGGTAGTATCTCCATCGCTGACCGTCAAATAACCGCCGTATTCTCCTAACGCAAGCCGAGAGCTATTGCGGCCGTCGTATAGTGAATAAATATTGCCGCCGTCGTAGAGGAACGCTTTCCTTGCCCTGTTTTCCGAAATCCACGCGACATATCCGGCGCCGTCTATGACAAATGTAGCGCCGGCATCGGTTTTTATCCGTCTCGTCTCATTCCAGGTCATAATATCCCTTGATACTATATATGAGTATTGACTATCGTCCTCGTCCTCAGTGGCATATGTAACGTTTCGGCCATATAATGACGGAAATATGACGCCGGCGGGCATGTTAAGCTCAGACTTTGAATATACAAAGCGTTCTTCGCTTTCAAGGCCGATGATATGCAGATTCTCATTGTCTTTAAATTCGTTAATCAATAAAAACGCCCCGGAGATTTTCATTTGAATTTCACCGTAACCATGTTCTATAGATTGCAGCTCGTTTTTAGTTAGATCATATATATAGATCGCGCCGCTTGTCTTATCCCCTATTTCTATATAACTCCAGAGTAAACTGTCATCATATACACAAATATCATAAATCCTGCCATAGCTTTTACCGCCGTTATATTCATACAGCGTTTCCCATTTTGTGTTATCGTATCGCATGACGCGCAGCTCATTACAAGCGATACCCTGGCTCATAGGTTCTGTTTTTACGGCCTCCGCGTAAATACTATTACCGTAAACGCGGTATGAGCCAAGTTCAAAGCTATTATCCGGCAAGGACGTATAATTCATAAAGCCAGGTTCCGTTTGGGTCAGCAGTCCAAAAATGCTCTCCGTATCTCCTGAAAGCTTTTCGGTAAGATCGATCTCATCAGTACGCAAATGACCGGAGCAAGACAACAGCAGACAAACCACCGCTGAACAAAGGCACAATATATAAGCTCTGGTCATGGAGCATCAACTCTCCCTTAATTATATCGCATAAACTAAGCACCGCCCCGAAGGTAACGGCTAAGATAAGCATAACCGCGGCCGCGCAGGCGCAGAACAGCAGCAGCGCGGCCATGAGAGAGATTTGTTTCATACAGACACCCCTCCCGGATAACGCGAGGGTGCGGGGCCGTAGTCTAATGCCGGCCCCGCTGTCCCGCTGTCTATTTTAGGTGCCGATTCCGGTTTTAGCGTCCGATCCCGCGGCTGACGCCGCGCCGTTTGAAAAGCGCGCCGCCACGATAAACAGCGCGCCCACCATGATAAGGCTCTCTAATAAAGCGCTGAACGTCAGCCAGCTCCCAAAATGGCGCGGGAGCTTAGCCGTTCTTTCCAGCACGTCATATGGAGTCAAGCCGGACTAATCCGGCATGACCGCCGGGGACTCATACCGCTCCCAAGGGGGATAAATCGCGGACGTTTTCGACAAGCAGGCGACTTCCGGCCACATGGTATACGGATTGATCCAGACCACGAAAAATCCCGTGTCCTCAAATCTTACGGACACTTGATTTTCTTCCGACGCGGCCGCTTCCAGCATCTCCGAGGTGTAAAGCTCATCCGCATATCCTAAAATTTTTACAAAGTCGCGCTCGGCAAACCACTCCACGCGGCGGATAAACACGTCTCTGGCGTAAAGGATGGACGCCCGCAGCGATTCGGGGGCTTCGCCCAGATTCAAAAACGCGATTTTCTCCACCGTTTCCAAGGACGCGGTTTCTAAGTCCACGCCGGCATATCTGGCGTAATCCAGCATGATCGCCGATTCGCCAAACATGAACACCGCGTCAGGAAAAAGATCGGCGTATGTCGGCGCGAATATAAGGGTCTCTCCCAATTCCGCGGTTTCCAGAACTTTTTCAAACGCGAATACGCCCGTCCCGCGCTCTCCAATCAGCCAGATCTCCTGTTTCCAGAATGTATCCGCCTCCAGCGCCACCTGACTCACGTTATGCTTTTTCCAAAACTCATTCGTAAAGAGCAGAACGTTCCTTGCTTGGATAATGGTATCCCGCAGCGATTCAGGAGCCGCATAGAAATCCAGAAACGCGATTTCTTCCACCGTTTCCAAGGACGCGGTTTCCACGTCCACACCTGCATACTTAGCGTAATCCACGTCCGCGCCGTCCGCGTTTTTGGCTTGCCTGTCCGAAAGGGCGAAGGCAAACGCGCCTAATACTCCAGCAGTTAACAAAACCGCCGCAATACCGGCAAACAGTATCCTTTTGCTCTTCAATGGTATCACACTCCTTGTATTGACCTGTGTTCTCTATTATATTCCAATCAAATCAGGGTGTCAACGCGTACCGCAGACTGGTTTCAGGCGCCGCGCGTGGGCAGGTACATCCAACAATACCCGACTGCCCACGCCGCGGCGCCCTATACCTTTCTTCTAACTTTCTGATAACCCTGTGACCATCTGTGCAGTGGGTGGCGTAGACTCTGTTATCACTTTAGCATATGAACTGAAAAAAGAAAATTAGCTTACTATGTTGATTTATGTTGATTTTTGTTGGTCTGTGTTATATACTGAATCAGGACTTCTTGTGGGGGCTGATGCCGCGTGGATAAACCGCTGTCCATTCTGCTTGTCGAGGACGAGCCTTCGGAGTGTCAGGCGATGATCAACAGTATAGAAGCGGCCGGAGGCGTCCGGCTTATCGGCGTGACAAATAATGTGGATAAAGCCCTGAGATACGTCCACACCCACTTGCCCGACGCCATAATTCTGGATTTGGAGCTTCACAAGGGCGGCGGCAACGGCATTTTATTCTTGACCGAGCTTATGAATACGCGGCCCCGTTTTTCGCCTTATATACTTGTGACCACCCACAATATCAGCTATATTACCCACGAGCAGGCGCGGCGGTTGGGCGCCGACTTCGTTATGATAAAAAGCCAGGCCGACTACTGCGCGGAGGGCGTGGTCGAGTTTCTCCGGTCGCTGAAAGGCGTAATCCACGCGTCGCGCAAGAAAAGCCTCGCTTCCGACGAACCTGACGCCGAGTCGCCGTTTGAGTACAGGCGAAGGCTTTCGGCGCAGGTGTCGGTTGAGATCGACCAGATCGGAATCAGCCCAAAAGCCGTCGGGCGCGGCTATATCATCGAAGCCATCCTGATGATCATCGACGGGCACACCCAAAATCACATCGCCGCGATAGCGCGCAAATACAGCAAGACCGACGCCAGCGTGGAGCGCGCCATGCAAAACGCCATAAACCGCGCTTGGAGGGCGTCCGACATAGAGGATCTGCAGAGCTGCTACACCGCGCGCATCACGTCTGAGAAAGGGGTTCCGACGCTGACGGAGTTCGTTTTTTACTACGCGAATAAATTCAAAAGTATATAGCGGCCGGCTTTTAACATAACTCCCACGCCAGCCAACAAAAAGCACAGCACAGGAAGTAATTTCTTTTCTTCCTTTCCCGCCGTACCATTGTATATGTAAATCATATGCAAGGGAGGGCGGAAAGGTATGTGGGCTGCTGTTTTGGCAACTGTTCGGTGGTTTTTCAGTTTTTGATTTGAAAGCGTATAAGCCGGCCAATCATAAGGGTTTGACCGGCTTATAAATTTTATGGCAATGGTGTGATGATAATGGATCAAATTATAAAGCTATCCATAATAACGCTATTTAGCTTGTTTGTTTTTATGAAAATACTTAACTTAAAGCTCCCAAATATATTAAAAATAATTTGCGCAATAATCTTTTCAATTGCACTGGCCTATGGCGTGCATCTATTAAAGACGCCATTACCATACATTAGGTTTATAATAATGGTTTTAGTAATGGGCGGGGTTATGGGAAAAATAACCCATACAAGGTTTGACCTTGCGTTGACCGTAACTGTTATATCTATCGGAATCAATTATGGCTTTTTTCTCACCTTTCTTACTGTTTCCACTTCAATGATATACCCTTTTACTAAATCGGAGAGCTTCATTTTGTCCGCGCTTATATCCGTTGCGATACATGTCGCGTTTTTAACGTTGCTGTTCCGAATAAAGCGGCTGAGAAAAGGGATTCTGTTTCTTCAGAAAAAAGGCTCCGGCGCGGTCGGGCTTATTATCGGCGGCATAATACTTGTTACCGTCACATTTATGAATAACAGCGTCGTATCGGATGAAACGGCGACGGTGATCGTTATCGGCGCCATACTTTGTGCCGCCGGGCTGATTTTATGGTGGCGGAGCGGCCTTACCAAGCTGTATCGTGAAAAAGTGAGGGAGCGCAGCCTGCGGGACTATGAAAAGCTGATTGAGGAAAAGGACGGGCAGATACTCCGGCTCCAGGAAAGCAACGATTTCATGGCCAAGCTGATACACAGGGACAGCAAATTACTGCCCGCGATGTACGAGGTTGTAAAGACGTTTTTGGAAAACGGGGATATCTCAAACGGCATGGGTATACTGCTCCGGCTCGAGGAGCAGATGAGCGAACGGACGGGCGCGATAACGCGCGTCCAGCACGAGAACAAAATCCTGCCCTCAACCGAGGACAGCTTTGTTGACGGCGTTATGAAGCGCATGATGCTAAAGGCCGCCGAGGAAGATATCCAGTTTGACATAACCATTACCGGAGACATATCGGGCCTGACCGAAACCGTTATCCCGTCCGTTAAATTTCAGACCCTGTGCGCGGATCTGATAGAAAACGCGATCATAGCGGCCTCTTACAGCGATTACAGGCGTATACACATTATGCTCGGCATGAGCGAGGGGCTCTATGAGCTTGATATACAGGATACCGGGATACCGTTTGAGATCGCTACTCTGATGGATTTGGGCGTTAAAAAAGCGTCCACGCACCTTGACGACGGCGGCAGCGGCATTGGCTACATGACGGTTTTTGAGATATTGCGCGAATTCAGGGCAAGCCTTATCATCACGGAATATGAGCCGACGCGCTATGGCTTCACTAAATCCGTTAAGGTCAGGTTTGACGGTATGCGAGAGTATACCGTGCGCACATACCGGGACTTCCCGGCGGCGCGCGCGGCCGAAGCCCCGGCCGTATCGCGCGTCAAATTATGATGCCCGGCATGGTTGACATTTGGGCCGCCGTGTGATATATTCGCTGAAATGCGAATGGGGGCGGTATGCTTATGAGAGCGAAAAGCCTTATCAGCACGTTGGACTTTACCGTTGAGGAGCAGGACGATATATTGTCCCTGGCGGGCCGGATAGCCGCCGCGCCCGGGGATTATGGGCATTTAATGGGAGGCCGGATAATGGCGTCTCTTTTTTTTGAGCCCAGCACGCGCACGCGCCTGAGCTTCGAGACCGCGATGCTGCGCCTCGGCGGTCAGGTCATAGGATTTTCCGAATCCGCTTCATCATCGGCGGCCAAAGGCGAGAGCCTGAGCGACACCATCCGCACAATCGACAAATACGCCGACCTGATAGTCATACGGCACCCCAAGGAGGGCGCGGCGCGGGTGGCCGCCGAAAACACCTCCATGCCTGTGATAAACGCCGGCGACGGCGGCCGCGAGCATCCCACGCAGACCCTGACCGACCTGATGACCATACGGCAGGCCAAGCGGCGCTTGGACAATCTGGTCATAGGCTGCGCGGGCGACCTTAAATTCGGGCGCACCATACACTCGCTGGCGCGCAACATCGGGCGCTATAAAAACGTGAGCTTTATATTCGTGTCGCCCGAGGAGCTGCGCATACCCACCTTTCTGCGCGCCCATCTGGACGCCGAGGGCATACGGTATGAGGAGACCGCCGACATGGAGCGCTCCATCGGCGGCATGGACGTTTTGTACATGACGCGGGTACAGCGCGAACGCTTCTTCAACGAGCAGGATTATATAAGGCTTAAAGACGTGTATATCCTTGACACCCATAAAATGCGGCTCGCCAAGCCCGACTTAGCCGTCCTGCACCCTCTGCCGCGCGTAAACGAGATAGCCTATGAGATCGACCGCGACCCGCGCGCGCTGTACTTCGAGCAGGCGGGCTGGGGCCTTTACGCGCGCATGGCGCTGATCGCCAAAATGCTGGGCGGGGCAGTATGAAAGGATGGGCACCAATATGCAAAGACTGGTAAACTCCATAGAGAAGGGCATTGTGATAGACCACATACGCGCGGGCACAGGCGTGCGGCTGTTCCACTACCTTAAGCTTGACCAAGCCGATTTCACGGTCGTTATGATTAACAACGCCGCCAGCCTCCGCATGGGCCGCAAGGACATAATCAAGATACAGAACATAATCGACCTCGACTATACCGTCATAGGACTGATAGACCACAACGCCACCATATCTGTCATCGACGGCGGCCTTATCGTTGACAAGAAAAAGCTGGCGCTGCCCCAAACCGTGCGCAACGTTATAAAATGCAAAAACCCGCGCTGTATAACTGCCTCCGAGGCCCAGTCCGCGCACATTTTCCACCTTCACGACGCCGGCGCGCGCGTTTACCGCTGCGCGTACTGCGAGGATCACATCCAAGGGTTTGAGATATGAGCCTGCTCATTAAAAACGCGGGACTGCCGGAGGGCGGCCAGGCCGACATCTATATCGAAAACGGCGTTATCCTGCATATCCGCCGCGCGGAGAGCGGCATTGAGGATTACGACGCCCGGGTCAGCCTTGCCGACCGGATAGACGCGTCCGGGCTGTGCGTCATGCCGGCCTTTGCCGACATGCACACGCACCTGCGCACACCCGGCCAGACGCACAAGGAGACGCTTGAGACAGGCTGCGCCGCCGCCGTGCGCGGAGGCTACACGGCCGTGTGCGCTATGGCCAACACCGACCCGGTATGCTCGTCGTCCGAGCAGGCCCAATTTATAGCCGGCGAGGCTAACGCCCTTGGCCTGTGCGACGTGTTCCAGTGCGTCAGCCTGACCGACGGCTTCGACGGCAAAAGCACGCGCCATCTCGACTCGCTCAGCCCGGGCGGCGCTGTGAGGTGCGTCTCCGAGGACGGGCGCGGCGTGGCCGACGGCGCGGTATTCCTCGAAGCCGTGCGCAAGGCGAACGCCTTTGGCGTCCTGCCGCTCATACACGCCGAGGACGCGCGTTTTTCGCATGTGGACACGGCGGCGGCCGAGGATCTCGAAACCCTGCGCGACCTTTATCTCATTGAAAAATACGGCTGCGCGGCCCACTTCTGCCATGTCTCCACGCGCGCGTCCGCGCAAGCCATACTGGACGCCAAACAGCGCGGCGCGGCGGTTACGTTTGAGGTTACGCCGCATCATCTGGCGCTGAACGAGTCCGTTGACTTCCGCGTTAACCCGCCTCTGCGCCCGGAGGCCGACCGGCGGTTCCTGCTTGATATCACGGCCGCGGGCCTGACCGACGTCATAGCCACCGACCACGCGCCGCACACGGAGTCCGACAAGCGCGCCGGCGCGCCCGGCCTTGTCGGGCTGGAAACCGCGTTTCCGGTATGCTATACCGTGCTGTGCGTCCAAATGGGTATGCCGCTCACGGCGCTTATAAGCATGATGAGCGCCAACCCGCGCCGCCTGCTGGGTATGCCGGAGGCGCGCTTGGGCGAAGGGTTCCCGGCCGATCTGGTTTTAGCCGACCTGAACGTAAGGCACACCGTGGGCGCAAGCGGCTTCGCGTCGCTCGGACGCAACACCCCGTTTGACGGCATGACCTATCAGGGCGCGGTGTGCGCGGCCATCAAGGGCGGGAATGTGGTTTATATTGACGATAAATAGCATATTTTGGAAGGACTGTTGATTACATGACCAACATGGACAAGCTGTCCGCGCGCGTCGCCGCCAACGGCGCGGTGTGCCTTGGGTTAGATACGTCGGTATCCTATCTGCCCGAAGGCTTCGCGGCCAAATACAACAACCCGGCGGATGCCGTATACGCGTTTAACAAGCGCATCATTGACGCGACACGCGGCGCCGTGGCGTGCTACAAGGTGCAGATAGCCTATTACGAGGCGCTGGGGCTTGACGGCATGGCGGCCTTCTCGCGGACTTTGAAATACATCCGCGGCGAGACCGGCGTTCCGGTCATCACAGACTGCAAGCGGGGCGACATAAAGGAGAGCGCGGCCATGTACGCGGAAGCGCACCTGCGCGAGGGCGGCGACTTCGAGAGCGACTTCGTAACGCTCAACCCCTATATGGGCATGGACACGCTTGAACCGTACGCGCCCTATTTAGAAGCCGGGAAGGGCTGCTTCGTGCTGCTGCGCACGTCGAACGGCGGCTCGCGCGACATACAGGGCCTGCCCGTCGCGGGCGGCGGGTTTGTATACGGCGCCGTCGCGGAGCGGCTCGCGCGCTTCGGCGAAAAATATATGGG
>WRLW01000047.1 GCA_009777435.1 Oscillospiraceae bacterium
TGCGTTGACCAGGATGCCGCGGCCATTGAGGACAGCAGGCGGCGTTTGGCGCCGCATATGGACAGGGTAACGCTTGTGCAGTCAAACTTTCGGCATCTTGGCGGCTGGCTGCGCAGGTTTATGCCAAACGGCGTGGACGGTGTGCTGTTTGATTTGGGAGTGTCCTCGCCGCAGCTTGATAAGGCCGAACGCGGCTTTTCGTATCATAAGGACGCGCCGCTGGATATGCGCATGGACACGGGCAGTCCCTTCACGGCGCGGGTGTTGGTAAACTCATGGTCTAAGGAACAGCTTGAGCGGGTCATACGCGAATACGGCGAGGAACGTTACGCCGGACGCATCGCGCACCGCATCGTGACAAGCAGGGAAGCAAAGCCCGTCGAGACCACGCTGGAATTAGCCGAGATTGTAAAGAAAGCGCTGCCGCCCAAGGCTCTCAGGGAAAGCCAGCATCCGGCGATGCGCACATTCCAGGCAATCCGAATCGCGGTTAACGACGAGTTAGACGCGCTGGCAGACGGTTTGGAAGCGTCCGTTTCGGCGCTCAAGCCCGGAGGCCGGCTGGCCGTCATCAGCTTCCATTCACTTGAGGATCGCATAGTTAAGAGGGCGTTCCTTAAGCGCGGTCAGGGCTGTACATGCCCGCCGGATTTCCCCGCGTGTGTATGCGGATTCAAGCCCGACCTCAAAATATTGACCAGACAGCCCATAGTGGCGGGCAAAACCGAGCTGACCGAAAACAGGCGCGCCCGAAGCGCGAAGCTTCGGGTAGCTGAAAAAATATAACGGAACGGGGTTAACGCATGGAAGAGCGTATAGCGTATGGCCAAAGCAGCTTGGGGTATGATTTGGCGAGGTTTGACAGCCGCTCAAAAATCCGCCAAACGGTTATGGAGGATGAGGCGCGGGCCGTACACAAGCCCAAGGCCGAGACGCGCGCGGCCGGCATAAGTTTTGGCAGGATAGCGGTGTTTTTCGCGTTCACGGCCATAGCCCTGCTTATAGTGTTCAGCTCCGCCATGCTCAGCGAGATAAGCCGCACCAACGATGCGCTGTCAAGAGAGCTTGCGGCCGCCAAACAGGAGCGTCAGGTGCTTACGGCTTCGCTGGAGAGCCGTATAAAGCTCGACGAGATCGCGGATATCGCGTTTAACAAGCTGGGCATGATAAAGCCGGACAGATGCCAGATCGTTTATATAGACCTTTCCGGCCCCGAAAAGGTGGAGTATTTCAGAAAGACGCCCTGGTACAAAGACTTATCAAACAGGTTCAAAGACATGCTGGAATATTTCGCGTGAACTCGTCTATACATATAATACGGGTCTGGAGCGGGATGCCCCGCTCCAGACCTTACTGAAAAAATAATTGTCACGCAGGTTAAATTATGGTATTATGTAAACGAAATTTTCAGCGTTCAGTGAGCGGGGGAGGGGCGTCAAATGAGTACCGGCGTTACGGATACCGGGCGCATAGGCCGCGGGATAACCGGGCGGACTATCTTCCTGATGGTAACATTCGGTATTTTGGCGTTTGTGCCGCTGGTTCTAAAGCTCTATCAGGTGCAAATCAGCGAACATTCAAAATATGAGGGCATGGCCGTTGATCAACAGACGCGCAACACGGTAATCTCGCCCGAGCGCGGAACCATCTATGACCGCAACATGAAAGCGCTGGCCATAAGCGCGAGCGTATACAACGTGTGCGTTAACCCAAACGGCATAAAGACCGACGCGAAACGCGCGGAGATCAGCAGGGGGCTTGCGGATATCCTCGATTTGGAAGCGGCCTCGATAGATGAAAGGATCAGGAGCAACGCGGGCAAGCAATATCTTGCCGTTAAACTGCGCGTTGAGGAGGAAGAGGAAAAGGCGGTGCGCCAGTTTATTCTGGACAGCAGTCTGAGCGGCATGATATGGCTGGAGCCCAATACCAAGCGGTATTACCCCTATGGCAACTTCGCGTCGAATATACTTGGCTTTGTCAGCAACGACGGTCAGGGCGTCGAGGGCCTTGAGCTGAAATACAACCAGCAGCTCACGGGCACGCCGGGCCGCATCATCACGGCGCGCGACACGCAGGGCATTTCAAGGTCACTGCAATATGAAAAATACTTCGACGCGTCAAACGGCATGGACATGATACTTACGCTGGACGAGACCATCCAGCATTTTCTTGAAAAACACCTGAGCGCGGCAGTCGTTGAAAACATGGTGACTAAGCGCGCCATAGGCATAGTTATGGATGTGAAAACCGGCGGCATCCTGGGGATGGCGACCTCGCCGTCATACGACCTGAATAACAGAAACGAGATCACCGACCCCGCGGTGCAGGCGCTGTTAGCCGGCCTTGAGGGGGAAGAGCTGTCAAGCGCCCGCAACGCGGCGTTGCTCGCGCAATACCGGAACAAAGCTGTTAATGATACATATGAGCCCGGCTCGACATTTAAGATAGTAACGGCGGCCGTCGCGCTTGAGGAAAAGGTGGTCACGATGGCCGACCGCTTTAGCTGTTCGGGCAGCATAAGAGTACCCGGAATCAGCGACCCGGTGAGCTGTCACAGGAAAATAGGGCACGGCGGGCAGTCCTTTATCGAGGGCATACAGAACTCATGCAACCCGGTATTCGTCACAGTCGGGCTGCGCATAGGACGCCAGAAATTCTGGGAGTATATGCAGGCGTTTGGGTTCTTTGAAAAAACAGACGTAGATATGCCGGGCGAATCGTCAAGTATTATCGCGCCTTACAGCGCCTATAATTACAGTGACGTGTCTTTAGCGGTCTATTCGTTCGGGCAGACCTTCAACGTCACGCCCATACAGATGATAACGGCGGCGTCGGCCGTCGCGAACGGCGGCAAGCTGATGTGGCCGCACATAGCCGGCGAATTCCGCGACAAGGACGGCAACGCGGTCGAAACCGTACAGCCGCGCATGGTACGTCAGGTTATTTCGGCGGAGACGGCCTCTAAGCTTTGCGCGGCCCTTGAGGAGGTCGTCAAGGACGGAACGGGCAGAAACGCTTATGTGTCCGGCTATCGCATAGCGGGCAAGACGGGCACGTCGCAAAAGAGCCAGCTTCCCAAGGACGAGCGTTACGGCCATTATGTGGTGTCGTTTTTAGGCTTCGCGCCGGCGGACGACCCGCAGATAGCCCTGTTAGTCGCTATGGACGAACCCATGAAGGGCGACGCCAATCTGCGTTCGGGCGGCCAGATGGCCGCGCCGCTCGCGGGCCGTATACTGGCCGACATCCTCCCATATATCGGCCTTAACGCCCAATACGCGCCGGGCAGCTTGGAAATGATGGAGATCATGACGCCTAACCTGAAGGAGCTGCCCATCGCGGATGCCGAGAGGATATTATCCGAAATGGGCGTCTCATACCACATCGAGGGCAACGGCGGCACGGTCATTGACCAGCTTCCCGCGCAGGGCCTAATGGTGCCGCTGAGCGCGAAAATGGTGCTGTATACCGAGTCGCGGCGCCCCGAAGGCGTGGTGGGCGTGCCTGATGTAACGGGCAAAACCCCGGAAACCGCCAACAAGCTGCTGGTTGACGCCGGTCTGTATATGAAGATTTCGGGCGTGGCCGACAACCGCTCGACCACAGTAAAGGCGGGCAGACAGGATATCATGCCGGGTGAAGAGGTTCCAATCGGCACGATTATCAATGTGGAGTTCATAGATGTAAGCGTCGCCGACGACGCCCTGTAGCCTTTGGGCGGCCGTCGCTATAATGGAAAGGGCGAATTCCGTTTATGACTTTGGAGACCTATCTTAAAGGTTTGCCGGCGGTTGAGCGCGCCGCGTCCCCGGATACGCGGGTCGGGCGTCTGTGCGCCGATTCGCGCGCCGTCAAGCCCGGAGATACCTTTGTCGCCGTACGCGGCCTGACCGTGGACGGGCACGACTTTATTGACCAAGCGCTGAAAAACGGGGCGTCGTTGATTTTTACCCAAAGGCCGCTGCCCGGCGACGTGCCGCATGTCCGGTTTGACGGCCTTTCGCTTGCCGCGCTGTCGGCTAAATATTATGATTACCCCGCCCAAAAGCTGATAATGACCGGCGTGACGGGCACCAACGGCAAAACCACGGTTACTCATATCGTGTACGGTATACTGAGCCGTATGGGCCTAAAAGCCGGTTTGATAGGCACAAACAACACGGCCCGCACCACCCCCGACGCGCTTGAGCTTCAGGCGATGCTGGCGGGTATGGTTTCGGACGGCTGCACCCATTGCGTGATGGAGGTGTCGTCCCACGCGCTGGAGCAGGGCAGGGTTGAGCATGTGCGCTATAAGGCGGCCGCGTTTACCAACCTGACGCGCGACCATCTGGATTTCCACGGCGATATGGAGCGTTACTACCAAGCCAAGCGCAAGCTGTTCGGGCACGCCGACGCCGCCGTCGTCAATATCTCCGACCAATACGGGATAAGGCTGGCCGGCGGCATAGACTGCCCGTGCCTGACGTTTTCGGCGGCCGGCGGCGCGGCGCTTTACGCTTCGGATATAGAGATGTCGCATGGAAGCGTCGGATTTACGGCGGTTTATGACGGGAACAGGGCGCGCACCGAATGGCGTTCGCCCGGGCGGTTTTCGGTTGAAAACGCGCTGGCCGCGCTCGGATGCGGCCTCATGCTGGGGCTTGGGCTTGAGGAGCAGGCGCGCTTGCTGCCTGAGATACCGCCCGTGAAGGGCCGCATGGAGGCGGCGCCGTATTCGGACGACTTCACGGTGCTGATAGATTACGCGCACACACCGGACGGTTTAGAAAACGCGCTGCTCGCCGTTAGAGGCTTTGCGGAGGGGCGAATAATCACGGTATTCGGGTGCGGAGGCGACCGTGACCGTGAAAAAAGGCCGCGGATGGGCGAGATAGCCACGAGGCTTTCGGATTATACCATAGTCACGAGCGACAACCCTCGCGGTGAGAAGCCGTCGGATATCATAAGCGATATTGTCGCGGGGTGTAAAGCGCGGTACACCGTTACCGCCGACCGCCGCGAAGCCATTGGCGAAGCGCTGGCGCGCGCCGAACGGGGCGACGTGGTGCTTCTGTGCGGCAAGGGGCATGAAACGTATCAGGAGATCGGCGGAGTAAAGTATCCGATGGACGAACGTGAGATCGTCAGGGAGTACAGAGAACGCAGCGCGGGACTAAGGCCGCCGCCCCGCGGAAAGGAGTGACCGGCGCATGGTTGAACTGCTTGTGGCCGCCGGTATTTCATTCATAGTGACCGTGTTGGCGGGGCTGGCGCTCATCCCGTTTTTGCGCAGGCTCAAATTCGGACAGACCATCCTTGAGATTGGCCCCGCGTGGCACATGTCGAAGCAGGGCACCCCGACTATGGGCGGCCTTATGTTCATGACGGGTGTGACGGCGGCTGTTTTGTTCGCGGGATACGGGTTAGTTCGCGAGGGCGTTTACGCGCATCTGTATGTGCTGATGCTGGCTTGGCTGTTCGGCGCGATCGGGTTTATCGACGACTACTGCAAGGTGAAGCGCAAGCAAAACGAGGGCTTGACGGCAACGCAGAAGCTTGCGCTGCAAGCCGCTGTCGGCGTCGCGTTTTTGGCGCTCATGCGCTATATCGGCTACCTGACGCCCGATTTGTATATCCCGTTTTTCGCGGCGTCGTGGCGCATGGACTGGGTAGTGTTTTTGATTTTCAGCATCTTCCTTGTGGTCGGCATGGTAAACGCGGTGAATCTGACGGACGGCGTTGACGGCCTTTGCGCAGGTATAACATTGCCTGTCGCCGTGTTCTTCGCCGCGGCCGCGCTGGCGTGGTCAAAGCCGGAGCTGTCGCTGACGGCGGCCGCGCTTGGCGGCGGCATGGCGGGCTTCTTGGTATACAATTTCCATCCCGCCAAGGTTTTCATGGGCGACACGGGTTCTCTGTTCATAGGCGGCCTTATATGCGGTCTGGCTTTCGCGCTGGACGCCCCGGTATTGATGATAGTGACCGGCGCCGTATATATCCTCGAAATGTTCTCGGTCATACTGCAGGTCGGCTATTTTAAGCTTACGCGCGGCAAGCGGCTGTTCAAGATGTCGCCTTTACACCACCACTTTGAGAAGTCAGGATGGCCGGAGGTAAAGATATTCGCCGTATTCACGCTGGCGACAGCGCTTATCTGCGCGGCAACATATTGCTTCGGCTTGAAATAAAGAACAACTGCGAAAGGATGTGCCGCAGACATGGAACAGGCGCAGGTACAGCAGACGGAACGCCCACGCCGGGGGCCGATAGATATACCGTTTGCGAGCTTTGTGATAATGCTGACCATAATCGGTGTTATCATGATGTTTTCGGCGAGCTATGTAAGGGCGCAGGAGAAATTTGACATGGCGACGTATTGGTTTTTGCGTCAGGGCCTGTTTGCTGTGGCCGGCGCCGCCATTATGTTCGTGATATCTTTCATGGACTACCAATATTTCCGCATGATGTCGCTGCCCGTGATGCTGGCCGCCATGATCTTCATGGTGCTTGTGCCCTTTATCGGCCTGCGGGAAGGCGACGCCATACGCTGGATAAACCTTGGGCCGTTCAGCTTCCAGCCGTCGGAGATAGCCAAGCTGGGCGTTATCATGATGTTCGCGACCCTCATAGCCGCATATAAGGAAAAAATGCGCACATTCAGACACGGCGTTTTGCCGTTTGTGGCCATATTGGGCCTGCTGTCGTTTCTGTTATATTTGCAAAAGCACTATTCGGGCACCATAATAATATTGCTCTTAGGCGCCGTTCTGATGTTCGCGGGAGGCACGCACTGGGGATGGTTCATCGGCGTTTTCACGGCCGGCGGCGCGGCCGTCTGGTATATGATAACGCAAACTACATACGCGGCGGATCGCATCAACATATGGCTCGACCCGTTCAAAGACCCAAGGGGCGACGGCTACCAAGCCATACAGTCGCTCTACGCGCTCGGCTCCGGCGGGCCGTTCGGCGTCGGGCTGGGCAATAGCCGTCAGAAGCATTTATATCTGCCGGAGGAGCATAACGATTTTGTGTTCGCGATAGTGGGCGAGGAACTGGGCTTTATAGGCGCGTGCCTCATTATGCTTATCTATATCGCGCTTATACTGCGCGGGTATTGGATTGCCGTCCACGCGCGCGACCGTTTCGGCTCGCTGTTAGTCACGGGGGTCGTAACCCTTCTGGCCATTCAGGTCATACTTAATATCGGCGTCGTGTCAACGCTGCTGCCCACAACGGGCATTTCACTGCCGTTTTTCAGCTATGGCGGCACGTCGCTGATAATACAGTTAGCCCAAATGGGGATAGTCCTGTCGGTCTCACGGCATATGCCCGCGCCAAAGAGCGGGTAGCCTCTCGGAAAGGGTGGTATAGCTTGAAGGTCATTTTTACCTGCGGCGGCACGGGCGGTCATATATACCCCGCCGTCGGCGTGGCTAAGCTGCTGAGGCAGCGCCACCCGGACGCCAATATACTGTTTGTGGGCGCCGAGGGCGGAATGGAAACGCGGCTGGTGCCCAAGGAAGGCTTTGAAATAACGGCTGTAAAGGTATATAACTTGCGACATTCCGTTAAGCCGTCTGCGCTGGCGCATAACGTCAAATCACTGGTATCGTTAGTTGGCGCGCGCAGGCAGGCGCGGGCTATCCTGACCGGTTTCAAGCCGGATATGGTGGTGGGCACGGGAGGTTACGCGAGCTATCCGGTTACGATTGAAGCCGCCAAGCTCGGTATACCGACGGCCGCGCACGAGTCAAACGCCGTGCCGGGATGGACGACCCGTATGCTGTCCGGCAGTGTGGATGAAATGATGATCAGCTACGAGCGCAGCGGAGAATACTATAAAAAATGCAAGAGCGTCACCCTTACCGGAACCCCGGTACGCGGTGAATTCATTGGGCGCGATAAGGCCGATTGCCTGCGCGCGCTGGGGTATGACGACGGGAAACCGCTGGTGCTGTCGTTTTGGGGTTCTCTGGGCGCGCGCGATATGAATCGAATGATACTCGGCTGTTTTGAGCTGGAAGCGGCCGACGGTTATCCGTTCAGACACATCCACGCCTGCGGCAAAACCGGTTATCAATGGATGCCGCGCGAGCTGAAATTGCCTGTCGAGACGCTGCCCGGCGGGATAGGCGTCATAAGCGGCAGTCTGGAGCTGAGAGAATTTATTTACGACATGCCGCTCATGATGAACGCCGCCGACATTGTGCTGTGCCGCGCGGGCGCCTCCACGTTAGCCGAGCTTTGCGCCGCCGCCGCGCCGTCGATTTTGATTCCGTCGCCCAATGTTACCAACAACCATCAAGACGCGAACGCGAGAGTGCTGGAGGAGGCGGGCGCGTCATACAGGATGCCGGAAAGCGAGTGTACAGGCGAAATACTGTACAGACGTATTCGGCAGTTGCTGAGTGAGCGCCGGCGCTTATCGGCAATGTCTGAAAACGCGGCCAACATGGCGATTTTAGACGCCACGGAGCGCATATACACGGCAATAATGAGGCATATCACAACGCGTAAAAATTGAATAATAGCGATAAAAATCAAAAATTTCGGTCTCTGTGTTCACATGCCATGAAAAAAGGGCATATGATGGCGTGTGCTTCGATCACATTCACACGGAGGCTCGGATTTCATGGAAGCTCTCAAAATATGCGGAGGTAATCCGCTAAACGGCGAGATTCATATTCAGGGCGCTAAGAACAGCGTATTGCCGATACTCGCGGCGACATTGCTGAGCGGCGGGGTTTGCGTTATTGAAAATTGTCCTGATTTGGCGGACGTCCATTCGTCGCTGCGCATATTGCGTCATCTGGGCTGCGGCGCGCGCTTTGAAAATAACGCTTTATCGGTTGACGCTACATATTTATCGCGCACGGACATACCGGAAAATATGATGCGTGAGATGCGCTCGTCGGTAATATTTCTTGGGGCCATACTGGCGCGGACGCGTCAGGTGTGCATGAGTTATCCGGGAGGCTGCGAGTTAGGCGCGCGCCCGATAGACATTCATATAGACTCATTGCGCAGGCTCGGCGCGGAGATAAGCGAAAAAAACGGGAATATTGATTGCCGCGCGGTTTCGATGACAGGCACGGAAATCGTTTTACCCCTGCCGAGCGTGGGCGCGACCGAAAACATTATGATCGCGTCCTGCGCCTGTGACGGCGTGACACATATAAAGAACGCGGCGTGTGAACCTGAAATCGAGGACTTGCAGAGCTTTCTGACGGCTATGGGCGCGCGCGTGTATGGCGCGGGAACCGCCACAGTCACCATCGAGGGTGGCGTATTGCTTCATGGCGCCAGACACAGGGTCATACCCGACCGCATCGCCGCCGCGACCTACCT
>WRLW01000048.1 GCA_009777435.1 Oscillospiraceae bacterium
CTCCGCGTCCGGGCGGCCCGAGGTCGTCCTGACTTATAACTTCAACAACGGGGATACGCCTGTCACACTGGAGCTTTACCCGTTTGACAATCATTTTTACACGGTGGCGGTTGACGGGGAGCTGAAGGTATTCAGCAGCAGACGCTATATGGACAACCTGCGGGCCGCGCTGGAGAATATATAAACGAGACAAGGCGTCCGTCAGTTCCCCGGCCGGGGAACTGACGGGCGCTTATTGCTGCTTATTTCCGGCCGGCAGTCAGACGCCGTTATCAGGGCCGGTAGTCGCGCCTTGCGTAGGATACAAAGCCGATCGCGGTCAGCGCGGCGGCGATGAGCGCCAGTACCGCCAGCGGCGCGAAGCTTATATCGTCAAGCGGGAACCGGGGTATATAGCTCATGGGCGATAATTTTGATATCCATTCGGGAAGCAAATCCGGCAGATTCCCGAACAGCGCCGCGAAGCAGATAAACCCGTAATAGCCCCATATCGCGCCGGACGCCTTTGGAAACAGTCCGACCGCCAGCACGGCGGCGCCTATTATAACCCACATGGCCGGCAGATACGCCAGATTGGCCTTTAGCAGGCTGCCCAGCTCAAACGACGGGGGTATCGAGTCGCCGCTGACCGCCGCCACCGAGGAATACAGCCCCAAAGCGGTCGCTATCGGGAACAGCACGCTCGCCGCATAGGATATCGAGATATATCCGGCAAGGTATTTCACGCGCGACACCACCCTTGACAAGACATGCTCCGAGCGCCCCTCGCGCTCCTCAGAGCGCGGCTTCATGGCGGCGTTCAGCAGCGGGACAATACAGATAAGCGCCATGATCGAGTTGACGAACAGGCCGAAATAGCTGCTGATTATATCCTGCTTGTCGGCGTCCGTCATGCCGTCCGCGATTTCCGGGGGAATACCTATAACCGTCAGGTATTCCGGGCTGTCGCCCACAAAGCTGCCAATCTCTCCGATGACCGAGCCGTATGACGCGCCGAGCATAAGCATGGTAATGATCCACGCTATCAGCATGGTGCGCATCAGCCTGTACGCAAGCCCCAACGGCGACAAAAGCCCCGGTTTCGCTTCCTTGCGCCCCGGCTTCGCGGCTATGAAGCCCTGATCCATATCTCGTATGGAGTTCAGCTTATAAGCGGCGGCGGATATGATTATCACCTCAAGCACCAATATAAACACAGGCCACAGGCGGTTTTGGATATAAGCCTGTGAGCGCAGTATCAGCCCGAGTGGGCTTATGCAGGATATCGCGTCGCTTCCCTGCATGTCCCCTGCCCCGCGCAGTAAATATAAGCCGCCCAGCGCGAGAAAGGACATTCCCATCGCCCCGCCCGCGCTTGAGGAAAGCTGGGAGAACAGCGCGGCAAGCGCCGCGAAAACAAGGCCGGCCAGCCCCACCAGCGCGCCGAAAAGCATACCGCCCGCCAAGTCAATGCTTTCAATGCCTGCGGCGGCAAGGCCGAATCCGATCAGCAGCGCAATAACGGCATTTATGATGACGGCCGAGACCATTGTCGCGTTAAGGTTGGCTAACCGTCCCGTCGGCAGCGAGCGGACTACCTCGACGCGTCCGCGCTCCTCGTCGGCGCGCGTGTGACGCACCACAAAAAAGATATTCATAACACAGGCGGTTATGGCTACCCAGAGCAGCATCATTCCGGTGTACATCGCGCCCGGCGTGTAGTTCTCTATCCCATAAGCCGGCCCCATCATGGATATCATTACCGGGTTATCATACGATAAGGCAAACTGACTTCTGGAGGCGTCGTCGGGGAACATACCGTTTATTCCGGGCGCGAGCCCGGCTGAAAACAGCACAAGAAGAACTACCCATACAGCGGATATGACGCGCTCCCGCCTGAGTATGAAACGGATAAGACTGACGGAATTGTCAAAATTACCGCGCATACTCACACACCCGCCTTCGCGTCGTAGTGGCTCATAAACAGCTCCTCAAGGGAGGGCGGCGAACATTCCAGCTTAGTGATGCCGCAGGGCGCGACAAGCTCCATGACCTTGCCCAACTCCTTGGTGTCCACCTGAAACAGCGCGCCGTTACCAGCGGCCTGTCCGCCCGCGGAAAGGTTATGCACAAAGGGCAGGGACGCGAGGTCGGGCAGCGCGCGCTCGGCTTCTATCGCGACGCGTGTGCGCGTAAGGTGCCTAAGCTCCTGCAGGGTTCCGGTTTCGGTAATCTCGCCGCGTCGTATGATGCTTATTTTGTCGCATAGCTGTTCGACCTCGGAGAGTATGTGGCTGGACAGGAAAACGCTCTTCCCCGCTTTTTTGACCTCAAGCACACATTCCTGGAATACCTTGCCCATCAGCGGGTCAAGCCCAGACGTCGGCTCGTCGAGTATATACAGGTCGGCGTCGGACGAAAACGCGGCGACTAACGCGACCTTTTGGCGGTTGCCCTTTGAGTATGTGTTGCATTTTTTGGACGGGTCGAAATCAAACCGCCCGATAAGCTCCTCACGGCGGCTCTTATCGCCTGAACCGCGCAGCCTGACAAACAGATCCACGACCTCGCCGCCGGTAAGGTTGGGCCACAGGTTTACGTCGCCCGGCACATACGAAACGCGCTTGTGTATCTCCACGGCGTCGCGCCACGAGTCCTTGCCGAAGATGGAGGCCGAGCCTCCCGTCGCCTTGAGTATGCCCAGCAGCACGCGGATGGTGGTAGTCTTGCCCGCACCGTTGGGGCCGATAAAGCCGTAGACCTCGCCCGCCTCCAGCGACAGGCTTATGCCGTTCAGGGCGCGCGTTTTACCGTAGTCTTTGACTAAATCGCGGACTTCCATAATGGGCATGGCTATCATCCTTTCTTTTTCACATAGAGCATGGCCTTGACGTGTTCCAGAAAAACGTCGTAATCGTCCCACATGGCCAAAACTGCATCCTGGGCGTAATTAGTCCCGGAAAACGTGTCGGTGATTTTTTTAAGGTAGCCGTCGATGAGCCATTGAGCGTATTGCATGGCGGCCTCCGGGGGTATATCCTCCCGAAACATGGACATATCGACATTGGAGACAAGCCTGCGGGTTCCGAGCGACTGCAAGTCCTCAACGCGCCGCCTCAGTTGATCGGGCAGGTGCTTAATATTGCTCTCGCTCATCAGCGCGGAGAAGAAATTGAAGAGATGCGGGTATTTCAAATACGCTTCCATCTTAATCCGGGAGGCCTTTTGCAGCGTTTCGATAAAGCCGGCGCCGCCATCGCCGCTCAATTGGGGCAGGTAGTGTTCGCTGATGAAGGTCATACCGTAATCGGCTAAGAATTCAAATAGCTCCTGTTTGCTGTTGAAGTAGTAAAACAACATGCCCTTTCCGATCCCGGCGGCCTCGACTATGCGGTTGGTCGAAGCGTTTTTGTATCCGTGCTCGGCGAACTCCGCGAAGGCCGCCTTGAGGATGGTCTGCTGCTTTTCCGGCTGCAATCCCATGAATAGGTCGCTGATAAAAACACCTCCTTCACCTATAGACCAGCGTGGTCTATATTCAATATACCACATTAGACCACACTGGTCAATATGGCGGTATTACCAAAACTGCGCCCAAAAATACAGCGGTCTGCACAAAGGCCGCTGTATTTTTGTGTGTTTTTATACTTATAAATCGCCGAAGGTGGAAAGCGTATACCCGCTTCCCGCGATGAAATCCCTCAGCTCGCGGCCTGTAAGTATATCCAGCTCGTAGGCCCGGCTGATATTATAGACGCTTCCGGTATGGAGGGCGCGGTCGATGTATCCCGGATGGCACATGACCTCTACCGAGCCTTCACTGTGTGAGGAGAGTATCTCAATAAGCCCGCCCGCGCTTACGTCGTCGTAAAAGCTGTCCTCAAAGACGTCTGGGGTTTTTATGCCGGCGTATTCGCCGCAAAGCAGCGCCTTGTCCTGTATGCGGACGGCGGCGCCGTATTTCTTGGCAAGCCTCAAAAATATATCCACAATGCCCGGCAGATTGTGGGTATGATGGTGGCTGTCAAGGTGATCCGGGGTTATGCCCGCCGCTAATACCTTTTGTATCTGGGCCTCATATTCGGACTCTACCTCCGCCAAGTCGATCTCGCATGAGCGCGCCGCGCGCCCAAACTCCTTATAATCAAAAAAATTACCCTCGCCGTCGGTAATGGTTTTATAAGGCCGGCCGACGCTCTTTCCCGACGTCAGGGTGAGGTGTACGCCTATTTTCAGGCCGGGGTTTTGGTGCGCAAGCCCCACCGCGTGGTAAAAGCCCGGCTTACCGGCCATAATGGTGGTCGAGCGCACGACTCCGTTTTGATAAGCGTCGATGATGCCCAAGTTTATACCCTTGCCATGCCCGAAGTCGTCCGCGTTGAATATCAGCTTCATATATCCAACCCCCTTTTTATTCAGCATACCACACTACATAAACGGCTGACAAGCAAATATGGAATCTTTAATTTGGAGGGCCTTAAAAGCCCGGCTGAAACAGCCCCGCCGGCCGCGCTTTAGTCACAATCAACCAAAGAATTCCAAAATATCTTCGCGGCTTTGTAAATTTATGCTTGACAAACCGGCGGAGGGGCGTTAATATAAATTTAATATTTGGCCATGTGGTCAAAATAAAATGGAGGGAATATAGAAATGAAGTCCAAACGTCTGTTAGTCCTTATCCTCGCAGCGTGCATGTTGTTTGCCATAATGGCGGCCTGCGCGACGGACGACCAATCCTCCGGCGGTTCCGGCGACAGCAGCTCCGGCGGTTCCGGCGGTTCCGGCGACAGCAGTTCCGGCGGCGGCGGCTCCGAACCGGTCGAGCTGCGGGTGCTGAACTATTTTTCATTGGTTAACCCCGGCGCCCTTGAGGAACTCGAAAGAGTTTGGGAAACCTTTGAAAATGAGCATCCTAATATCAAGATCGTCAGAGAGGACGAGTTTGAGGAGCCTTTCCATCACGCGGTAGAGGCTTACGCCTCGGCGGGCACGCTTCCCGACGTTATGTACTGCTGGCCGTCAGGACGTTCCACCACGCTCCACACGCAGCGTCTGCTCAAAGATTTAGGGCCCCTTGTGGCGCGTGACGGGATTGCCAAGGATTATTCCCCCATAGCGCTTGATCCCGCTGCTCAGGGCGGCGGCTATCTCGCGATGATCCCCCGCGGCTTGACCGCGACCAACGCGTTCTATGTGAACACCGAAGTGCTTGACGCCGTTGGCCTTACTCCCGCGAAAACCTATTCCGAGTTAGTAGCCCAAGTCCCGGTTCTCCGCGAAGCGGGCTATGACACCGTTCTGATGGCCAATGAAGCGACATGGGTCATGCAGTCCTGCCTGTTCTCTGCGGTGGTTGGCCGCTTTATGGGCGAAGGCTGGGATCAGAGGATTCTTTCGGGAGAGACTGACTTTAATGATCCCGACTTCGTAGCCGCCTTGAACTTCATCAAAACGATGTACGACGACGGCGTGCTGAACCAATCGACCCTCGCTGTTGATTACGGCAGCGTAGCCGGTCTCTTTGCTTCCAATACAGCCGCGTATCTTATCGACGGCGACTGGAAGGTCGGCGATTTCCTGACCGACAACACCACAGGCGTGGCTTTGATTGATCCCGCGAAGCAAGGCGGCATCATAATGACCGTGTTCCCCGAAATCGACGTTCCCGGCGTGAAGTTCAACAGATCCAATTCCGTTGTTCTGGCCACCGGCTGGGGCATCAACGCCGACATTCCCGACGGCTCCGACAAATTAGAAGCCGCCTGGACGCTGGTTAAATGGCTCGTCGGCAACGAAACCCTGACCTTCCTGATCGAGACGGGCGGCATTGCCACTCCTTCCAGGGTAGACATTGACTTCGCGTCTATGGATCTGGAGCCTCTGCAAGTAACCGCCACCAAATTTGGCGACGAGTACGACAAAGCGACCGTGGTTTTCGACGGAGCCTTTGAAGGCCCCATATACACGCCGCTCAACGACGGCTTACAGGCCCTCGGCTTGGGAACCCAGACCCCGGAGCAGGTTGCTCAGATTACCCAGGACGCCTTTGAGGCTTGGAAAGCTCAGTAGCAGCTCAGTAACTTATAATTGATGGAGGAGAGGCCACATGACCGCCAAAAGCGAGAGAAGATTTTCGTACGCGCTGTTAGTTTTACCCGCTGTTCTTATTTACCTTGCGGTCGTGGCCTTTCCAACCATCTTTTCGATTCTCTTGAGCCTTACCAACTACAACGGCGGTAAAATTTTCGGCAACCCCAATATTAAGTTTGTCGGCTTCAACAGTTATATATGGATGTTTACCGAGCCTACCGGGAACTTCTATTCCTCGCTGAAAAACAATATGTACATAGTCGCCGTATCCGTATTCGGCCAGATTCCTCTTGGGTTTATTCTGGCCTATATCCTCTCCCGCAAGCTGATAAAGAGAGGAACCACTTTTTTCCAGACAATGATCTTTCTGCCCAATGTTATATCACCCATAATCATCGGCGTACTCTTCAAGGCGTTTTTCGTCAGCCCGCACTCTGTGTACATGGAATTAGTCCGGCTGATAGATCCCGAAGCGGTATTCACTATAGGGGCAAGGCCCATGATTCCAGTGCTGATCGTAATCCTTTGGATGTTCACAGGTTTTTACATGATAATCTTTTTGGCCAATATGCAGCGTATAGACCCGGCAATCATTGAGGCCGCCAGAATTGACGGCGCTAATGAAAGTACGATTCTTTTTAATATAATGCTGCCCGCCATGACGGGCGTGATCATAACCTGTTCGATACTTGCCATCTCAGGCTCCCTGAGAACCTTTGACCTGATCTACGCGATGACAATGGGCGGGCCGGCAGGACAGACAAGGGTGCTTTCGCTTTTCATGTACCAGTCGGCATTTCAGGGGGCGGCTAATTATCCGCTGGCCAACGCTATTTCCACGGTGATGGTACTTATCAGCATCGTGCTGATCATTGTCACCCGGCAAATGGGGAAGATTTTCGGCGGAAAGGAGGAGTAGACACATGGATAATCGCAGTGTATCCCTGATGACAAAAACTATTGTCTACGCGGTAATGATCTTATTCGCCGTTCTGTCGATTTATCCGATTTTCTGGCTTGTGATACAGTCGTTCAAATCAAATCAGGTTTATCTTACCACCAATAAGCTGTCGCTCCCCGCGGAGTGGTTTTTGGGCAATTATTCCTTTGTCTGGATCCGTGGGGGATTTAGCAACTTTTTTGTCAACAGCGTGATTTATTCCGTAGTCACAGTTTCCGTGGTGGTGCTGCTGTCAAATATGGCGGGCTTTGCTTTCGCCAAGATAAAGTACAGGATTACACCGTTGCTTCACGGCCTGTTTATCGTCGGCATACTTCTCACGATCCAGTCGATTTTGATACCGCTCTTTCTTATGATGAACGCGGTGAATCTGTTAAATACCCGCCTTGGGATACTTATCCCCTACATAGCGCTGGGGCTTCCCATGGGCGTCTATTTGTGTACGGATTTCATAAGAGGCATCCACGATGAATTGGTCGAGGCGGCCAGAATTGACGGCGCGGGCTTTCTGAGGATTTTTGCGAGGATTATCTTCCCGATGTGCGCCCCCGTTTCGGTAACGCTCGCCATCATTACCTTTACCGCGACCTGGAACGAATTTATCTTGATGAATCTCATGACTGCCGGCGACAAGTACAAATCGATTCCCGCGGCGGTTGGCCGCTTCGCGGGTTCGCTGGGTTCCGACTACGGGAAGCTGTTCACCTCTCTGACCATCTCTTTGCTTCCCATTCTTATCTTTTACTTAATTTTCAGGAATCAGATTACAAAGGGAGTCGCCGCCGGGGCGGTAAAGGGTTGACTGATTTTCCGGCGCCGCACGGGGACTGACGCGCAAGTCAGTCCTTTATTCCTGCCCGCAGGAAAATTACGGCGCAGAAACTCAATTTTACTTATTGCACTTTGTAAAAAAACATGTTATACTGACGTAGATTGTCAATAATCGTCGCCACAAGTCTTTTTCGCATTGAGGGGGTTGTGCATGGCTCTGTTTACCGCCAAGCGTTTTATGGGCGCTATATTTACACTGTTTATCGTCTGCACGCTGACCTTTTTTCTCATGAACATCGTCCCGGGCGGGCCTTTCCTCGCTGAAAAAACCAGCACGCAGACCTTGGAGCGAATCAACGCGCTATACGGTCTGGACAGGCCGATTCACGAGCAGTATGTCAGCTACATAGGGCGCCTGATCCGTGGCGACCTTGGTATTTCTTACAAACGGCAAGGCTTTACCGTGAACGATATCATCATGGAAAAGTTTCCGGTTTCCGCCAGGCTGGGTATCCTCACCGTTATTTGGTCTATCTTCTCAGGTATGATGCTGGGTACTTTGGCCGCTGTGAAGCGCAACAAGCTTCTGGATCGCGTCGTTATGTTCATCTGCACGGTCGGCATCTCCATACCCGGATTTATCATAGGGACAATGTTTATTTATCTGTTCGCTGAAAAATTGGGCTGGATTTCGGCTTTGGGGCTTAGCGCGCCCTCGCAGTACATATTGCCCATAATCACCCTGTCGATGCAGCCCATGAGCTACATAGCCCGCCTTATCCGCTCCAATATGCTTGATGTAATCAATCAGGACTACATCAAGACCGCGAAGGCCAAGGGCGTGCCCCCCGGTCGTATCATTTTCAAGCACACCATGCGCAACACGATCATCCCTCTTGTTACTTACATCGGCCCCATGACGGCCTTTATCATCACCGGCGGCTTTTATGTGGAGAGGCTGTTCCAGATCCCCGGCTTGGGCGATTATTTCGTAAGGTCTGTCGAAACCCGGGACTATCCTCTTATCATGGGTCTCACCATCTTTTTAGCTCTGCTGATTATCGCGGCTAATTTTATAGTGGACATTTTATACCGCGTGGTCGATCCGCGCATCAAACTGCATTGACGGTGAGGGTATAATATGGGGAAGTTAATGAATGTCGTCAAGCCGTTCAGTCTGCATCTGTCCGCCGAGGACGTCCGCACCGCCACTCCTGAGGAAAAAGAGCAGCTATTCATAGCGCGCGAGTCGATCACATATTGGAAAGACGCGTTCCGGCGCTTCCGGCGCAATAAGGTAGCCGTGGCCGCGTTTATCGTGATTGTGCTGGTGGCTCTGTTCGCCTTCATTGGCCCTATGTTCTCATCGTATACCTATGACCAGCAGCTGCGCGGCAACAGATACGCCCCGCCAAGCTGGGAACACCCCTTCGGCACCGACGTCCACGGCCGCGATATGCTGGTGCGCTGTATGATCGGCGCGCGTAT
>WRLW01000049.1 GCA_009777435.1 Oscillospiraceae bacterium
CGAATTGGGCCGAGGGCTTCTCGCCTTTTTCCCAAGCCGCATTGGCGCGGCGTCCATACCCCTTGCCATCGCGTTCGCGGTCATAGGGCAGTTTATGACCATGCAGAACCTGTATGTATTCATTGTCAACGGCGAGCTGATACTGCATAAGACATTTGAAAAAGACGTGCTGAACGCCATCTCGGAGGCGGGCATCGACATACACGCGGCAGACCTCGTGGATCCGGTTTCCTACAAGCCGTCGGGCGGCATCTCCGAGGTCGTGATACGCAAGCCCTGGTATGTGACCGTCGTGGCCGACGGCAAGAGCTATCGCCGGTTCACCATGGGCGACTCCGTGGCCTCCATGCTTAGTCATGTGGGCGTCACGCTGGGCGTCAACGATCAGGTGACGCCGGATTTGGGTATGCCCACCTCCGACGGGATGACCATAACCGTCACGCGCCGGAACAGGGAAATGCGCCGCCAGACAGAGGATATCCCGTTTGAGACCATACGCAAGCCGCAAAAAAGCCTTAACGCCGGCGAGGAGCGCGTTGTGCAGCCGGGCGTCTTGGGCGAACGCGAGCTTCTATATCAAGCGATATACAGGGACGGCTTGCAGGTGGGCGAGACCTTTGTGCGCGAGGGAGTCTCGCGCGAGCCCATATCCGAGATTATTGAATACGGCACCGGCGGCACGGTCAATGTGGATGGGGTTAACAGGAGATATGTGCGCGCGCTCGATGTTGTGGCGACCGCTTATTCCACCGAGGGCCGCGAGCGTAAACGCACGGCCACCGGCACCATCGCCCGCGTGGGCGCTATAGCGGTAGACCCGAGGGTAATCCCGCTGGGCACCAGAATGTATATCGAGGCCCCCAACGGCAGATGGGTTTACGGTATAGCCGTCGCGGAGGACACGGGCAAGCTTATCAAAGGCAACATTATCGACCTGTATTTTAACACGGTTGCCGAATGTATACAGTTCGGACGCCGAAAAGCGGTTGTGTACATACTGGAATAATCGCAAAAAAGCGCCGCCCCGGTGGATGAAACCACCGGGGCGGTTGTGTTTTTGGTTATGAGAGCAGCGCCAGCACACGCTCGGGCGTGGAATTCGACTGCGCGCCGATCGCGTTCTCGGGGTTTTGGAGTATTGAGTTAAGGAGCGGCGCCAGCTCTTCCGAGGTAAAATCCGCCGCCGCGCCCGAAGGCTCAAGCCTGTTCCGCGCGGTGATGACCACCGCGTCGTCGAATCCGTCCTCGCGCGGAGCCTCCGCGGCTTGCTGCGTCTTGCGCTGCTGTTCCTTAGCCGGCGCTCCCGACAGCGGAGGTATCTTCATCTGTCTCACACCTTATATCCGGTAAATATGACGCGGAATCAGCTGTAATATCCCGCCCGTTACATATTATATCACAGTTTAACCGGAAACGCAAACATATTTTTCGGCGGCCCGCCGTCAGCCGACGGCCGACTTTATGCGCGACGCCGTGACGGCCGCGAACCTGCACATTTCCTTATGCGAATCCGATTTTGGCCGCTTGTCTATCAGGTCGGCAATGGTGACGCGTATCATACGCGCTAATTTTAAGGCTCCGAGATTGGCCGCCCCGCTTATCAGCATGTGATAATAGACAAGCGACTTGTCACGGTTGGCTAAGGTCTCGTCATATGGTTCGATCCTTGACAGGTCGTCGGCGAACCGGAGCAGGGCCTCCCTGTATTTTGTCTCGTCGCCCCCAAAGCGCGCGAGCGCCGTCGAGACGTCGATATCCTCGATGTCAAAGCCCGCGTGCGCGTAGTCCATTATGCGCGACGCGCGGCGCCGGAGGGAGACGGGCAGGATACGGGCCAGCTCGCGGCTCAGCTTTTCAAACTCCAGCGGCTTGCCGACCACCCCGTTCATGCCGGCGCTCATATATTCTTCTATCTGATCGGACATGACGCCCGCGGTCATGGCGACTATTGGTATATCGCGGTATGATTTGGGGCTTCGCCTTATGCTCCGGGTGGCCTCCATGCCGTCCATGACCGGCATTATGATATCCATCAGCACCGCGTGGAAGCTCTGCTTGTTCAGCAGCTCGATGGCCTCCTTGCCGTTGCCTGCGATGACCGCCTTGATGCCCAGCACCTCAAGCATATTCACGCCGATCTCCTGATTGATGGTATTGTCCTCGACAAGTAGCACCTCGACGTTTTCAAAGGTATCCAAGGCGGTTTTCATTATGGGGATACCCGTTTCCAGCGCCTCCTGCAAGCAGCTCACAAAGACCGACGGCACCAGCGGTTTTTGAATGACGTCGGCAAACTCGAACAGCTTCTTTTCCTTGTCGGGCACCTGCGTGGCAATCATAAGGAGCTTTACGGACGGCGAGATGGACAGCAGCTTATGCGCCAGCTCTATACCTGTCGTATCCTCAAGCCTGTAATCGGTTATGACCAGATCAAACGGCTCGCCCCGCTCAAGGCGCTCGGACACGATCTCCAAAGCCTCCGCGCCCGTCGAGGCCAATACGGGTATCAGCCCAAGCTGACCCAGCAGCTTTTCCATTATGTCGCACGAGTATTTGTCGCCGTCCACCACAAGGATGTGGGCCGTGTGGATGCTGTAGCCGGCCAGCATCTGGACTATGGTGGCTTCGGAATCCGCGATCTGGAAGGGCAGCTCGACGTTGAAATGGGAGCCTTTGCCGGGGGCGCTGGAGACGGATATATGGCCGCTCATTAGATTGACCATATGCTTTGTGACCGCCATGCTCAGCTCGGCGCTGTGGTCAATTGAGCTGTAGCCCGGCTGGCTGAACGGCGTAAACAAACCCTCGAGCTGCTTTTCGTCCATGCCGGCGCCGGTGTCCTCCACCTCAAAGCGCAGCATGGCCTTGCCGGTTATGGGCTGCTTGACCGACACGCGCAGCAGGACATGGCCGGCGTCCGTATATCTGGCGGCATTCTCCAGCAAGCCTTTAAGCACCTGCCACAGCTTTATCTTGTCGCCGTAAAGGATATACGGTACGTCGGGCCTTATGTCGAGCAGCATCTCGACGGGCTTGTCCTCTATATGCGACGAGGCCAGCATAAACGCGCTGGCTATAACGTCCTCAAGGTTAAACTCCGACTCCGCGAGGTATATTTTTTGATCCTCAAGCTTGGAGAAATCCAAAAGGCTGTTGACGACGTTCATCAGCCTGTGCGCGGAGCTGTTTATCTTGAGCAGGGTGTCGTAGCACCATGAGTTTTGCTCGTTTAACAAAGCAAGCTGGGACAGGCCGATTATAATGTTCATGGGCGCGCGCATCTTGCGGCTTATGCCGATCAGGAAGCGGTTTTTATGGCTGTTGGCCTCGCGCTCATGCTCGGCGGCGTTTTGAAAGACGCTGATTTGCTGCTTTTCGGCCGCAAGGTCATGTATGACCTTGACGGTAACTGTGTTGCCCTTGAAGCGCACGGGCCTCGCCTCGACGCGCGTGTCTATCACATTGCCGGCGTGCGTCCTGTATTTGTATTCCCCGCTCCTGCTTTCGCCGGGCGCGGCCGTGTCCTTGAAATAAAGATTGCTCTCCCTGAACCCGATGATATCCGCGTGATCGGGGGTCTCAAACAAACGCAGATACGCGTTGTTGGCATATATTATCTCGGTGGTCACCGGATCGGTAAGCACGACGGCCATGGGCAGGCTGTCTATAATACGCGAAAACTCGTCCTTCTCGCGTATGGCCAGCATATTTTCGCGCACCAGCTCCTCAATGTCGATTATCCACACGGACATATTCACGCCGGCGCCGGCCAAGAGTCTGACATACATGCGGCACCGTCTCTGCCCGCCGCCTATATCCGAGGTTTTGAGACGCGCGAGGAAGCCGGACTCCGGGTCGGCGCCCGAGATATGGTCAAGCAGACCGTCGTAGTCCTCGCCGTATACAAACAGCTCCGAAAATTCCATGCGCGTTTGAAGCGCGAGTAATTTCGACGCTGCGGCGTTATGGTAGGCGACGGCGCCTTTCTCGATCAGAATATACGCCTCCGGCGCGGCGGCCGTCATATCCTCAAGGCCGGCTAACAGCCTATTAAGGTTTCCGGCAAAATCCCGCCACTGACCGTCGTAGCCGTCGGCACTCAGGCGCGCGCGCGGATTGCCCGAATCCGCGCGTTTGGCCAGCGCGCCGGTCTCTTCCGCGACGCTCAGCACCCTGTCGCGCAGACCGGACAGCGCGGAAGCCATGCGTCCCTGCTCGTCATGCCGGGGGAACCCGCTGAGGTCGCCCGAGAAGTCGCCCTTGATATACCCTTCGGCGACGCCGGCTAAACGCTCGATATTTTTGCGCCGGTGTATGGCGTAGAACACATACAGCAGAGATACCAGCACGATGGCCAGCGCGGACAGTATCACATACAGCAGCGCCGTTTCGATATCGGCGCGCGTCCGCGCGGCCTCTGTTTCATGGCGCAGCGAAAATTCGTCGCGCAGCTGCTCCAGCGCGCCGTAAGCCGCCAGTTTAAGGTATCTGTAATCGTCGCCCCAAATCATTTCCCGCGCGGCTTCCGTGCCCTTGCTCTGCGCCGTGCTGAAAATTCTCAGTTCATACGCCGCCAGACTGTCGGCGCACTCCCTGACCTTGGCGGTAAGCATCTGTTCGCCGGTGGTAATATCCTGCGCCAGTATATCGCTTATAATACGTTCCTTTGAGCGCGCCGCGTTATGCTCGTCAACATAAGCCACGAGATAGTCGCCCGAGCCGGTGCGCACATAGGATTCGGTTTGGGCCGCGAGGAAGTCGTATATGTCGCGCATCTCATAAACCGACTCCATAAGGCTTCTGTGCGTCTCAAACCCGGAACGGTCTTGATCCACGGCCATACGCAGGCGCGCGAAAGACACGGCCATTACGACCGCGAACAGAATAGGTAAAAACCGCAATATTCTTACAGGATTCAAAAGGCCACACCCCCGAATACACTGTCAGTATATAACGACCGCGCCGGCTTGTCAACGCCGCGTTACGACAGCGCCCGACAACCGCCGCGGCCCCCCTCGCACACTTAGAAAAAAGCGATCCTTAAGTTGAATTTAACGGTCTCGGGCGCGTCGTTGCCGTCACGCGGGGTAAGAGTGAGGATAAATCTGTGTTCGCCGGGTTCGAGGGCCACTCTGCCGCTTATCGCAAAGCTGAGGCTTTGGATTGGGGGAATAACCTCTTCTCCGTCCGGGCCAAGTATGCGCACCTCGCCGTAGTGATGCTCCGCGTGGTATTCAAGGCTGTAAGCGTATGCCGGATTCGCGGCGGGTATGTCGAACGTCCCCACGTAGCCGGCGTACCCCGCCGCGGAGTATGTGCGCTCGGCCTCGTAGACGGTCGTCGAAAGCACTGCGGATACCATGCCGGCCGAAAACATGAATATACCGGCGGTCAGCGCTGCCGTCAGCGGCAAAACGCGTATTTTACCCGACGGGTCGCGCAGCAGCGCCCAGCCTATGACTATCGGTATGACGCCCAGCCCGGCAAGCATGAAGCCCTGCCCGGCGCTGATCGCCTCCGCGGCGGCGGCCGCGTCCGGCGCTTCCGCGCCGGCGGACGAGATAAGAACCGAGATCAGGTTGTTTATAAAGTGAAGCAGCATGGGCAAAACAATGTTTTTGGTGCGTATCATAATATAACTAAGGCCCATGCCGAGTATGGCCGTCGCCAAAAAGCGATAGGCGTCGATATGAAACGCGCCGAACAGCGCGCCCATATACAGCACCCGAACCCAGGTGCGGCTTATGCGCGAGCTGCCCGAAAGTATGAACCCCCGGTGCATCATTTCCTCACATATGCCCGGCAATACGGCCACGGCGGCTATTTGAAACAGAACGCCGCCCTGGGCGAAGTAATCGTTGATCTCGGCGCTCCTGTCGAGCATACCCGGAAACAGCATCATTATAAAAAGCGAGGCGCCTATCGAAACCAGATAGGCCCCGCCCCACATCATCAAAGCGCCGGGAACGTGACGCACCCTGACGCGTTCCATAGGGAACACGGACTTTATGCCGGTCTTGAATATCAGGGCAAACAGCAGCGTGACGGCCGCTATGCCGAGCTGGGTGACCACCATGCCCCACAGGCCCCAGTAATACTGCGCGAACGAAAACACGAAAATCAGCAGCAGCGATACCACGGCCAGCAGCAGCAGCCCGTGCCGCAGCTTAGGCTCGCGGTTGGTCTCCGGCTTTATATCGAAACTGTTTGCGTCCATGAAGAAATCCTCCGTTTGTCAGCCGCGCAGACGGCCGTAATCCTTTAGGCTTTTCAGTTCCTCGGCGGAGCGGGCGACCCCGTATTCGGTGATATAGGCCGTTATGTTTTTGGCGGGCGTCACATCGAAGGCCGGGTTGAAAATGCGCGCGTTGGGATGCGTCGTCTGCACGCCGGCGAATACGCTCAGCTCCTCCGGCTGGCGCTGCTCGATGGGTATCATCGTCCCGTCGGCCATATCAAAGTCCACGGTGGAGAACGGGGCGGCCACATAGAACGGTATTTTGTGCGCTGCGGCCAAAACCGACAGCGCGTAAGTGCCGACCTTATTGGCCGCGTCGCCGTTGCGCACGATACGGTCGGCGCCCACTATAACGGCGTCCACCAAGCCGTCGCGCAGCACGGCGCCCGCCATGCTGTCGGCTATCAGCGTCACGTTTATGCCGGACTCCGCCAGCTCCCAGGCTGTAAGGCGCGCGCCCTGGAGCAGCGGGCGCGTTTCGTCCACATACACGTCAAAACGGTATCCGCGCTCACGCAAAACATACAGCGGCGCCGTCGCCGTGCCGTATTCGGGCGCGGCTAACGCCCCCGCGTTGCAATGCGTGAGGATGCCGCGGCAAAATTCCAGCAGGTCGGCGCCGTACAGTCCTATGGAGCGGCTGGCCTGCGACTCGCTCTGCGCGAGCGTCTCGGCTTCGTTGAGCAGGGCGTCCGCGGCGGACTTGATGTTAGTAAAATAATATTTTGAGGCGAACTCCTTCATGCGCCCGACAGCCCAAAAAATATTGCCGGCCGTGGGCCGCGCGCCGCACAGCCGTTCCGCCGCGGCGTTCACGGCCAGATGGAAGGCCGCGGTATCGGAAATAGCGGCGTTCCTGACGCCCAGATACACGCCGAAAGCGCCCGCCAGGCCCAGAGCCGGCGCGCCGCGCACGCGCATATTGCACATGGCCTCGCGCATCTCCTCAACGGTGTTGATCTCAATTGGCTCCAACCGGCCCGGCAGCAGCGTCTGGTCTATTATGAACACCCTGCCTCCGTCACTGTAAACGGGTCTGATCATACGCGCAGTCCCTCCAAGCTCTTTATCTTCCTAAGCTCCCTGACAACCAGAACGACGGCCGCGATAAACGCGGCAAGGTCGGCCGCCGGGCTGGCGTACAGCACGCCGTCGATTCCCCATACGCGCGGGAATATAAACAGAAGCGGAAGAAAGAATATAAATTGCCGCGTCAGCGAAATGAACACGCTTATAAACGCCTTGCCGATGGACGCGAAGAAGTTTGACGTTACAGGCTGTATGCCCGACAAAAACGAAAGCATCAGCAAAACGCGGAAGCTCCGCACGGCAAACGCCTGAAACATGGCGTCGTCCGAGTTGAAGATGCCCGCGAGAACGCCCGGAAACAACTGATAGCAGATAAAAGCCAGCGTCGATACGCTCATCGATATCACGGCCGCGAGCATATAGGCTTTTCGTACCCGCCCGTATCGCCTGGCGCCGTAGTTAAAGCCGATGATGGGCTGACAGCCCTGCGAAACGCCTATGACCACCGACATGAACAGCATGTTGACCTTTAACACCGCGCCCACGGCCGCGAGCGGTATGTCCGCGCCATACTGCGACTGCGCGCCGTAATGCGTGAGCGTTTTGTTGAGCGCCACCTGCACGGCCGAAAACGTAAGCTGGTTGAAGAAGGCCGCCGCGCCTATCGAGAGTATCCTAAGCGTTATGCCCGCGTATGGCCTCATGATTTCAGGCGTCAGCCGCACACGGCCTTTGCGGATCATGTAATACAGCCCTAAAAACAGCGTCAGGTACTGTGAAATGGTGGTGGCCCAGGCCGCGCCCGCGACCCCCATATCAAAGCCGTACATCAACACAGCGTCGAGGCTTATGTTAAGGCAGCAGCCCGCGATGGTGGAGAACATAGCGAAGCCCGGGCTGCCGTCGGCGCGTATCAGATGATTCATGCCAAACGACATAACGGCCGCCGGCAAGCCCCAGGCCACTATCCCCGAATAGACGAGCGAATAAGGAAGCACCTCGCCGGAAGCGCCCAGCGTGATCACCAGCGGCTCAAGGAAGAGCTGAACGCCCAGCATTATGCCTATCCCGAAAACAGCCATCCACAAGACCGAGCCGCCCATATAGCGCGCGGCCTTTTTTTGATCGCCCGCGCCCAGCGACAGGCTGAAGTTAGCCGCGCCGCCGACCCCGAACAGCAGGCCGGCCGCAAGGGCGATCATGGCGATGGGCATATCCACGTTTGTCGCGCCCATGCCGAGATAGCCGACTTTGCGGCCGATAAAAACCTGATCCGCGATGTTATACAGAGCGCCGGTCAGCATGGCTATAACGCTTGGGAGCGCAAAGCGCGGCAGCAGCTTTGAAATTTTTTCGGTTCCAAGAGGGTTCGCGATGGCCTCGCTCTCCGCCCCGTCCCGGCCGTTATCATTGGTACGCGTCATTGGGCACACCTCTTAACGATTTACGCTACCTCATTCGAGACATAAATGCTCATCCGCTTCCGCAGCACAACCAAAGCCACGGCAAGGCAGCCGACCCCGAACACGCCGCACAGTATCAGCATGACCGGCAGGCTTATGTCCAATCCGGCAAGCCCTAAATTCTTGGCCGCGAAAACTTCATCTAATAAAATTTCGCGCCATTCTCCCAAGATGTCCAACCGCTCGAACGCGTCGTCGAGAACGATTTGCTTGAACCATATTGTAAGGTGGGTATAGGGAAGCAGCGAGCCGGCCTTTGCCGTGCCCTCGCCCAATTCGGAATAGGGCATATAAATCCCGCATAAAAACCCGAAAAACGTTCCCGCGATGCCGCTGATAACGCCCAGCGCCCCGCTCGAGCGTATGACGGCGGTAATCAGCAGCATAATCGCGCCGCTGATGGCCGAGGCGACCGTCAGCACCCCAAGCCCCGAAAACAG
>WRLW01000050.1 GCA_009777435.1 Oscillospiraceae bacterium
CGCACTGTCGATAGACAGCGACACCGTGAACGGCGAGCCGGCGTCCCAAGCTCCATACCGCTTGGCTTCGCGGGCGATGAATTCCGGTACGCCGCCGGAGACGGCGAGCCGCATGGGCCGCGGGTTTTCGGGCGGCGCCGTTTGCAGCCACGCGTCATAAGAATTACGGTTTTTCATGAAATCACCTTACAGAGGGGGCGGCCGTAGCTTCCGGCCGCCCCTTTTTGATTTTTTTCGCGCTTTAGCCGATATACTTTTCGTATTTGGCCGTGCGCTCGTCGATGATGTCCTGGCCGCCGGAGTTCAGATAATCTCTCCAGCCGGCGTCCCAAATGGAGTCAAAGTCGGCAAGCGGTGCGTTGACGACCTGATTCAGCAGAGTATCGCGCTTGCTCTTGAGCGGGTTGGCCATGCCGGATTCGGCTTCAATCGCCCCAAAATTGGGTCTCGGAGCGATGCGCCCGTCGTTTATGGCGTATTCAAACGCCCTCGCGATATAGGACGGATCGATGGGAGCGAAGCCAAGAGCCATTGACAGGCCGCTGATAACCGGGTCAATAGCGTCTATCTGGCCGGAGCCGTTAAAGGTAATCGTGTAGTCAATATTGAACGGGCCGTTTTGGATATAGGGAGTGCCGGCCGCCGATTTGATCACGATGGCGCCGTTGTCCATAACGTCGTGGTTTATGCCTTCCTCGCCGATTTGCAGATACTTGCGAACGTCGTCGCGCGAGACCCAATCGACGTACAGCATGGACGCCAGCGGCTCGGGGTTGTTGTAGGGCAGGAATATTTTGCGGTCGCCCACACGGCTTGAGATGAACTTGCGGTATTTGCCGGCGTCGTTCTGGAAGCAGTCAACGGCGATGAAAGCGGCTTCCGCGGTGCTTTCGGCCTTCATTGTCTCCTGTATGCTCTTGTCGCCTTGCCTGTAAACATAGTCCCAGTTGCCTATAAACGCGCCCGCGAGCCCGGCCTTCATGTTGTTGTCCTCAAAGGTCTCGCCGGGGGCTCCGCGCGTTGAGAAGTCCTGCCATACCAAGCCCATGTCATACCATTTGCTGAGAAGGCGGACGCCCTCTTTATAGCCCGGAAGCATGAACTGCCTGTCGTCATAGCCGTTGATATACAGTTCCTTGTCGGTTATGGCGTCCGGCACGAACGAAACAAACAGGTTGTTCGCGCGCCAGCCCACGTCGTCACTCATGGTAAACGGTATCAGCATATTCGCGTCGGCGCCTAAGAGCAGCTCGGCGTTGTCTTTGAACGCCACCAGCATGTCCTCAAACTCCTGAGTGGTGGTCGGAGCGCTGCGTCCAAGCTTGTTCAGCCAGTCCTCGCGCACAAACGTGCCGATGCGGGCGTTGTTGAACAAAACGGCCTCGAGCCAGTAAAGGTGTCCTTCCTCGGGGTCGCGCGCCGCGTATACGGCATCCTCGCCCAGCAGGCCCCACAGGTTGGGCAGCAGATCCCTGTAGCCGTCAACATACGGGATCAGGTCAAGGACGCCTCCGCGCGCGCCGAATTCGGTAATGGCGTCGTGATTGTAAGTGTAGCAAACATTGGGCGCGTCGTTGGCGGCCAACATGCTGACAATGATTTCGGCCTCGCCGCCGCCCGCGAAGCGCGGAACGGTGAGCCATTCGATTTCAAGGTTGAGGTCGCGCTTAACGCCTTCCTCAATCCATTTCGACCAGTGGCAGTCCTCGGGCTTTGTCCTGTCGTCCTCAAGGCCGCGGTCAAATACCTCGACGCTGATTTTGCGCGTATCGGTGAAGCGCCAGGTGCCGGTTTCCTCGTTCCAGTAAAGACCCTCCGCCTCATACGGGCTTGGAGCGCTCGGCTCTTCGCCGCCGCCTCCGCCGCCGGACGGGGTGTCTCCGCCGCCGGACGGGGTGTTGTTCGAGGGCGGTGGTGTGGCCGTGCCGCCGCCGCCGTCTCCTCCGCCGCCGCAGGCGGCGAGCAGTACGGCCAGCATTGTTGCGGCCAGCAGAATAGATAGCGCCTTTTTCATAGTGACCCTCCATATTATCTATTTTTAAGACACACGGTGTCTTTGGGGACGGTTTAACCTTTTTCGGAGCCTAAGGTGACGCCGTGGATAAAGTAGCGCTGCAGCCACGGGTATATCATCAGTATGGGCACGGTGGCGAACATGACCGAGGCCGCCTTATAGGTATCCGAAGCGCCCATCGGAATATCGGTCTGCCCCGGGTCGATGTTTTGCATACCGCTTATTATATTGTAAAGAAGGTATTGGATGGGGTAATAGTCGCGGTTGCGGAACATATAGAACAGCGCGTCGCCGTAACCGTTCCAGCGGCCGACGGCGTAAAACAGCGTCAGGGTGGCTATGACCGAGGTGGACAGCGGTATATAGATGTTCACCAAAACGCGTATCGGCCCGGCGCCGTCGATCTCGGCCGACTCGCGCAGGCTGTCGGGTATGCCGAACAGGAAGCTACGCATGATGATAACGTTGAACACGCTCAGGCAGTTCGGCACAATCAATACGAGCGGGTTGTTAAGAAGCCCGAGGTCGTTGTACAGCAGATAGTTTGGTATAAGTCCCGCCCCAAAATACATGGTGAACAGAATCATGGCGTTGAAGAACCTGCGCCCCTTGAGGTTGTCGTATATCAGCGGGTAGGCGCATATGGTGGTCATGAACATAGACAGGGCCATACATATACCCGTAAGTATGGCCGTCCAAACCAGAGACCGGGTGTACATGGAGTCCGACAGGATGGTTTGGTAAGCGTTGAAATTCAGTCCCTTGGGCAGCAGCGTGACCTCGTTGCGGAGGAGCGAGCGCGGGTCGCTGAGTGAACGCGATAGAAGCGTCAGCATGGGCGCGAGGCACATAAAAATCACGATCAGGCAAACAAAGGCTATTATCCAGTCGCCCATTTTGGTCTTTCTCGATTTAATCATAACAATACACCCCTTCCCCTACCATACGCCGCGTTCGCCAAGCTTCTTGGCTATGGCGTTGGACGCGAACAGGAATACCACGCAGACCACCGACTGGAACAGCCCGACGGCGGACGACAGCGAAAACTTCATGCCTGTTATACCGTAGTCATAAGTAAATATCGAGATAGGATTGGACACGCTGTAAACTAACTTGTTGCGCAGCGAGAAGGGGCGCTCGAAGTCGCTGCCCAATATGCGGCCCAGGTTCATGATCAGCAGCGTGACCATGGTGGGCCGTATGCCGGGCAGCGTTATGTGCCAGACCTTTCTGATGCGCGACGCGCCGTCCACCTCGGCGGCCTCATACAGCTCCGGGTTGATGGAGGTCATGGCGGCCAGATAAATGATGGAGCCCCAGCCGAGATTCTGCCAGACCCCGAGGAAGCAGTAGGTGAACACCCAGTTAACCGGTATTCCCAAGAAGTTTATCGGATCGAAGCCGACGCCTCTCAGCCAAATATTGACAAGACCCTCGGTGGTCGCGAAAAGCTGGTTTGAAAGGCTGGCGATTATGACCCATGAAAGGAAGTGCGGCATATATGAAACCGTCTGCGTAAAGCGCTTGTAGCGCTTGAAAGCTAACTCGTTGAGCAGCAGGGCCATAACGATCGGGGCCGGGAAGCCGAACAGCAGGTCAAGCCCGTTGAGCATCAGGGTATTGCGCAGGGCGTATATGAAGTCGCGGTTTTTGAAGGCCTGCTGGAAATACTGGAACGGGCCGTCCTTGGCTACAGACATCTGCCAAATGTTGCGGTCAAGCCTGAAGTCCTTAAACGCTATCTGGATATATGTCATCGGTATGTAGCGGAAAACGATAAAGAAGGTGATGGGCAGCAGCAGCAGCAGGTAAAGCGTCCAGTAACGGCTCAGGTAGATGAGCAGGTTCTTGTATTTGGGAGAAAGCCGCCTCACAGGAACATCCATAAAAAGACCCCCGTCGTTCATAATAAAAGGCTTACTGTTGAATGTTAACACAAAACCGACGCGAAGTCAATGTGTTTTGCCGCACATTGACCAAATAACAAAAAAAGATGATATTTGCCGTTTTATAGCCGTATTTTAACGTGTAGTGACCTTGCGCCGTTCCGCTTGGGCATATATAATAGTAAAGACTGCGCATATATAGAAACGGGAGTGACGTGTTTATGGAAAGGCTTTTTAACGACGGCTGGGAGTTCGCGCTCGATTCCGGCGATTTCCGCGCTGTGGAGCTGCCGCATGACTGGCTGATTTACGATGTCGGCAACCTGTATAAAAGCGGCGTGGGGCGCTACCGCCGCGAGTTAGACGCGGGCTTCCTCAAGGACAGGCAGCGCCTGCTCCTGCGCTTTGACGGCGTGTACATGGACTGCGCGCTGTATGTCAACGGGAAGCCGGCCGGCGAATGGAAATACGGCTACACGGCCTTTGAGTTCGACATAACGGAGCTTATTGCGCGCGGCGCGCCGAACGCGCTGCTGCTTGAGGTCGATTACCGGTCGCCCAACTCGCGCTGGTACAGCGGCGCGGGCATATACCGCGACGTTACGCTGAAGGTCAAGAACCAATGCCGTTTCGTATCGGACGGCATATACATAACCACATACAAAAAGGACGGGAGCTGGAGCTACGGCGTCAGCGCGGAGGTCGCCGCCGACAGCCCCTATGAGACGCGCCACACGCTGCTTGAGGGCGGCGACGGCATCGAGACATGGGATATAGACCGCCCGCGCCTGTACACCCTGCGCTCCGAGCTGTTGGTTGACGGGCAGGTGGTTGATACGGAGCATACGCGCTTTGGATTCCGCGAGACGGCCTTTGACCCGGACGGCGGCTTTTTCCTGAACGGGCGGCGCGTGAAGCTGAACGGCGTGTGCCTGCACCACGACCTCGGCGCGATAGGCGCGGCCGCGCACAAGGACGCCATAAGGCGGCAGTTCACGCTGCTGCGCGGCATGGGCGTCAACGCCCTGCGCACCTCGCACAACCCGCCCGCCAAGGTGTTCATGGAGATGGCCGACGAGATGGGCTTTCTGGTCGTGTCCGAGCTGACCGATATGTGGGAGCTGCCCAAGACCGAATACGACTACGCGCGCTTCTTCAACGAATGGGTGGAGCGCGACGCGGCGTCGTGGATACGGCGGGACAGGAACTGCCCGTCGGTCATAATGTGGAGCGTGGGCAACGAGATATACGATACGCACGCCGACGCCGGGCGCGGCGGCGATATACTGCGCCGCCTGATGGCGCTGGTCGAGAAGCACGACCCCGACGGGCACGCGCGCGCCACGCTTTGCTCAAACTATATGCCTTGGGAAAACACGCAAAAGTGCGCCGACATTATCAAGCTGATAGGCTACAACTACGCCGAGAGGCTTTATGAGAAGCATCACGCCGAGCATCCCGACTGGATTATTTACGGCGGCGAGACGTGTTCCACCGTACAAAGCCGCGGGGTATACCGTTTCCCGCTGCGGCAGTCTATATTGGCCGACGACGACCTCCAGTGCTCGTCGCTGGGCAACAGCTCCACAAGCTGGGGCGCGGAAAGCGTCGAGGCCTGCGCGCTGGCGGACAGGGACACGCCGTTTTCGCTCGGTCATTTCGTCTGGGCGGGGCAGGATTATATAGGAGAGCCCACGCCCTATCACACCAAAAACTCCTATTTCGGGCAAATCGACACGGCGGGTTTCCCGAAGGACTCGTTTTACATATTCAAAGCGGCGTGGACGGACGCGCCCATGGTTCACATATTCCCTTACTGGGATCACTCGCCCGGCCAGATGATTGATGTGCGCGTCTGCTCAAACGCGCACTCCGCCGAGCTGTTTCTGAACGGCAAAAGCCTTGGCGCGGCGGAGCTGAACGGACGCCTGATAGCCGACTGGCGCGCGGAGTATCAGCCGGGCGAGCTGCGCGCCGTGGCCTATGGGCAAGACGGCGCCGCCGTCGCCGAACACGTCCGGCGTTCGTTCGCGGACGCAGCGGGCCTGACCGTGCATACCGACATATACGGCGAGCTGGCTTTCGCGGCCATAACCGCCGTAGACGGCGCCGGAAACGTGGTCGAAAACGCGAACAGCCGCGTGCGCGTCGCCGTCGAGGGCGGTACGCTGATAGGCATGGACAACGGCGACTCAACCGACACGGATCAGTACAAGACCGACAGCAGGCGGCTGTTCAACGGCAGGCTGCTCGCCGTCGTAAGACTGTCCGGCCCTGAGAGCGGCCTGACCGTGACGGCGGCCATCGACCAAAGCGACACGCCCATACGCAAGATAGAGCTGAAGGCCGACGGCTATACCATAACGGCGCGCGCCTTCCCCGATACGGCGGCCGGCGGCCTGTATTGGAGGCTGACCGACGCGTCGGGCATCGACAGCCCGCTCGGCGAGCTTTCGGTCGCGGACGACGGGCGCTCCGCCGTCGTAAAGCCCAAAGGCGACGGCGAGGTCTGGGTGCGCTGCGCGCCCAAAAACGGCCGGGAGCATTTCGCGCTGATCTCCCAAATATCGCTTGATATAACGGGCATGGGCAAACCGTTTATAGATCCTTATACCTTTGTGGCGGGCGGGCTGGCCAACCGCAGCAACATAAAACTGACCAACGGCAACGAGCGCGGCGTGGTGTCCGCGCAGGACGGCGAAAGCCATATAGGGTTTGCCGACTTGGATTTCGGGAGCTACGGCTCCGACGAGCTGACCGTGCCCCTGTTCCCGCTCAGCGGCGACCCGTTTGAGTTCGAGATATGGGAGGGTATGCCAGCGGACGGAGGCAGACGTCTGCTGACGGTATTTTACGACCAGGGTTCGGTTTGGAACACATATCTTGACGTTAACTGCAAGCTGCCGGAGCGCCTGCGCGGCCTGACCGCGCTGTGCTTTGTGTTCAGGCGGAAGGTGCATATCAAGGGGTTTGTGTTCAAGCGGTTTGACAAGGCGTTTATGCGTTTGGACGCGGCCGGCGACGGCATCAGCGGCGACGCGTTCACCATAAACGGCGGCGCGGTCGAGGGTATCGGCAATAACGTCTCTATCGTGTTCGAGGACATGGATTTCGGTGAAAAAGGCGCCGGAAGCATAAGCCTGAGCGCGCGTTCGGCCCTGAAAGCCAACTCCGTGCAGCTAATGCTCGGCGGCGGCGGAACCGAAAGACGCGAGATGCTCGAGGTCGCCGGCACGCGCCAATACTCGGAGTCGTCATACGCGCTCAGCGAGCGCGTATACGGCGCGCAGACCGTTACGCTGGTGTTCCTGCCCGGCACAAGCATTGATTTGGAATGGATAGAGTTCGGAGGATAGTTGCGGAACGTTACGCGAAAAGGCCGCCCGGAGCAATCCGGGCGGCCCGCTTTGTTATGTATCGCTACTCTCTCTCCAGCGCGCTTTCAACGCGGTTGCGGCCGTTGCGCTTGGCCGCGTAGAGGTATTCGTCAACAACCGATATGTTTTTATCGAGGGTCAGCGCTTTGTCGAACCGGTGGACTCCGAAGCTCATGGTGGCCTTTATGTTGCCCACATCCGGGTCTATATAGGGCGAGTGCTCCAGCACCACGCGGATACGGTTGGCCGTGGCGACGGCCTTTTCCAGCGACTTTTCGGACATGAACATAATAAACTCCTCGCCGCCCCAGCGGAAGCAGAGGTTTCGGCCGAGCGAGTATTGCAGCAGCACCTTCGAGGTGTGCTTGAGTATCTCGTCGCCGACGGCGTGCCCGTAGGTGTCGTTGACGGCCTTGAAGTGATCGACGTCGCACATGATAAGGAATACGGGAGTGCTGTCGTTTTGGGCCATGCTTATGATATCGTCGCTGAAGCGCTCGTAAAACGCGCGGCGCGTCAGCAGGCTGGTCAGCGGATCCTTAAACGAGTTCTCGGCGACCTGTTTGGCGAAAGCGGCAAGATGCAGATTGGTGCGGTTATAGATATACGCCACGGCGAACCCGAAAAACGCGGAGAATATAAACGCAATCAGGAACTGCGAGCGCAGGCTGCTGTCGAATTCCCGGATGACGTTCAGATTGCTCCGCCATACATTGAACATGGGCGTGAAATATACTCCCAGATTGAAAAACAGTATGAACAAAAACGGTATGCTGAAATAATTGCCCAGAAATATGCAGATAGCCATAGGATACAGCAGTATGCACATGACGCCGAAGAATCCTGAGTTGCTGAAATACAGCTGCGTCCACATGCACAGCAGCATCATGCCGGCGGCGAGCAGCATCGAGAATCTCAGCGACTCAATGCGCCCCACGGCCCACAGCGTCACTATGCACAGGCTAATGGGCAGCAGGCTCTCAAGGAGGGTGCTGTACGCTATTCCCTGCGACAATATGCCGATGGCGTTGACCAAGCTTGTGCCGATCAGAAAGAGCAGGAACATCTGCATATTGCTTTTGAGCTTATGATCCTTATCAAACAGGTAGTTGTTGTCCAGAAGGCTCTCAAGACGCAGCTTAAGGCTTTCTATAAATGATTTCACCATACCGCCCCCCAGAATAAAGTCACTCGGAACCGCCAGCGGGTGTAGCGCAAAGATCGAGGATAAGCTCACGGTAAAAGCACACTGCCAGCCCCATCGCGTCCGTACGCACGCCCTCGTCGGCGGCGTGCGGCCTGTTTTGGTCAAGCGGCGTGAGTACAAAGGGTGAAAAGCGGAAAATCTGGCCGCAATACTGGCCGTAGCGGCGCGCGTCGGAGTTGCCTGTCAGCAGCGCGGGCGTTACCTTGATATTTCCGAATACATTGCGCACGCATCTTTGGATGGACTTAAACTGCGGCGTATTGAAGTCGGACACATCCGAAGGCTCCTCACACTCAAGCGCGGACACCTCAACGCCCAGATCGGAAACCAAGTCGCCGATGAATTTGAGAACGCCGTCGCATGTGTCGCCGTGAAGCAGCCTGACGTCCATCTGCGCCTGCGCGGACTGCGGAAGCACATTGGACGCGCAGCCCGCCTCCACCTGGGTCACGGCGAACGTGGTGCGTATCAGGGCGTTCAGCTTGTCGTCCTCGGCGCACAGCTTGAGCGCGCGTTTGGTGGTCAGCGGCAAATTTATCAGCGCGAACCGCCACCTGAACGGCAAATCCCGGCAGACACGCGTTAGCTGAGTGCGAACTAACGGGGTCAGCGAC
>WRLW01000051.1 GCA_009777435.1 Oscillospiraceae bacterium
TGAGGAATACAACAACTTGCTCAAAATGAACATTCAAATACTTGAACCACCAGTTAACAATCCGTGGGGTGCGCGCCACATGGTTTTTTGTGACCCTGATGGCAATCGCATTCGCTTTATTACCCCTACTTAATAAGGCAGGCATTATCCAGCATAGACAGCTTTTGACCGATAGGTCAAAAGTGCCCCGACAGGGCGTACAGACCCGCTTGCGGGTCATAAGTGCGCTCTTGGTGAAGATTCAAATTCAATTCCCCTCCACGGAGGGGAATGAAAATACGCGCACTTTAATAAAATTGCGTTTGAAAAAACACCTTGACACAACTCACAATAGGGTGTTTTTTTATGCAATTTGAAAATTGACGGCTTGTTTATTGTGTCTTGTCAAAGATGTCAAGCGGAATTTTATCTCCACCCCGCCCTGCTCGCCTCAATTACCAATTGTCAACTGTCATTTATTATGATATAGTTACCCCGTGAAGGTGGAATCGTTTTATGCTCGACAAGCTCATGCAGATAGAGGCGCGGTACGCCGAAATAGAACAACTGCTGACCGACGGCGCGGTATACGCCGACCCTCCGCGCATGACCAAGCTGCTCAAGGAGCAGAAGGAACTGTCGCCATACGCGCGCGCGGCGCGTGATATAAAGATATGCTTAGACCGCGAGTCCGAGGCCCTGCCGCTGATAGACGGGCGCGACCCCGAATTGCGCGAGCTGGCGCGGGAACAGCTTGAGGAGACGCGCGCCGAATTAGAGCGGCTGTACGCGGAGGCAAGGATACTGCTTCTGCCCCGCGACCCGGACGACGATAAAAGCGTTATACTTGAGATACGCGGCGGCGCGGGCGGCGAGGAGGCGGCGCTGTTCGCCGCCGCGCTGCTGCGGCTTTACGCGATGTACGCCGAAAAGCGGCGCTGGAAGATGGAGATAATGAACCTTAACGAAACCGAGCTGGGCGGCGTGAAGGAAGTCAGCGCCATGATTGAGGGCGTGGGGGCTTACGCGCGCCTGAAATACGAGAGCGGGGTACACCGCGTCCAGCGCGTGCCCGACACCGAGGCGTCGGGGCGTATACACACCTCCACGGTCACGGTGGCCGTACTGCCCGAGGCCGAGGAAGTGGACGTTGAGATAAACCCGGCGGATCTTGAGATCGACACATACCGTTCGGGCGGCGCGGGCGGCCAGCACGTCAACAAGACCGAGAGCGCCATACGCGTAACGCACAAGCCGTCGGGTCTGGTGGTGGAGTGTCAGGATGAGCGCAGCCAGCACAAGAATCGCGACCGCGCCATGAAAATACTGCGCTCGCGCCTGCTCGACCTTGAACGCCAGAGGGCCGCCGCCGCCGTGGCGTCCGAGCGCCGGAGCCAGGTGGGCACCGGCGACCGCTCGGAGCGCGTACGCACCTATAATTTCCCTCAGGGGCGCATGACAGACCACCGCGTCAACCTCACGCTGTATAAGCTCGACGCCGTTATGAACGGCGATATCGACGAGATTATCGACGCGCTTTCCGCGCAAGCGCAGACCGAAAGGCTCAGGGCCTCCGACAATGGCTAAGCAAACGCGCCTGCTCACGGCGTCGGACGCCGCCGCCGCCGCGCGCATACTCATAAACGGCGGCATTGTGGCCCTGCCCACCGAAACGGTTTACGGGCTGGCGGCAAACGCGCTGGACGCGGAAGCCGTCGCGGCCGTATTCGCGGCCAAGGGCCGTCCGGCCGACAACCCCCTGATAGTACACGTCGCGCGGCCCGGCGGCATTGACGCGCTCACACGCGGCGTCCCGGACGCCGCCCGGCGTCTTATAGACGCGTTTTGGCCGGGGCCGCTTACATTGGTGCTGAACGCCGCGCCGGCCGTGCCTGAGGCCGTGACGGCCGGGCTGTCCACCGTGGCCGTAAGGTGCCCGGCGCACCCCGTAATGAGGGCGGTCATAGAGGCTTGCGGGTTCCCGGTCGCGGCGCCGTCGGCAAATCTTTCGGGACGGCCCAGCCCCACGACCGCGGCGCATGTGATGCAGGATCTTGACGGGCGGATCGACGCCGTGATAGACGGCGGCGAGTGTGACGTCGGCATAGAATCGACGGTTTTAGATATGTCGTCGGAAAAGCCTTGCGTATTGCGTCCCGGCGCCGTGACGCGCGGCATGATAGAGTCGGTTTTGGGGCAAAATACTGCCGCCGCGCCGCGCGGGGGGACGCCCAAATCGCCGGGCTTGAAGTACCGCCATTACGCGCCCAAAGCGCCCATGCGTATACTGGACTGCCCGGAGGATGCCTGCGAAGGCGCCGTCGTGCTGTGCTGTGACGAGGAACGCGGGCTGTTCGCGAGCTTCAGGACGCTTCCGTTGGGGCCTAAAAGCGACCCGGCGGCCATGATGCGGCGGCTGTACGCGGCCCTGCGCGAGGCGGACGCGCTCGACCCGCCGCTGATAGCGGCGACCTGCCCGGACGGCGACGGCTTCGCGGCGCTGCGCGACAGGCTGTATAGAGCGTCGGCGGCTGATAACTGACCGCGCGGCTTGGGGAAGGATGGCCATGAAGCTTATAGGACTAACCGGGCCGAGCGGCGCGGGCAAATCCACCGCTCTGGCGTTTTTGGCCGAGCGCGGCGTGTATACCATCGACGCCGACAGGGTTTATCACGAGCTGCTTGAAACCGGCGCCGCCCTGCGCGCGAGTATCGCGGAGCTGTTCCCGGATACGCTGTCCGGCGGCAAAATCGACCGCAAGGCGCTGGCGCGCGCCGTGTTCGCGAATCGCGACGCTTTGGCCGCGCTGGAGAGGGTAACGCACCCCGCCGTGCTGGCGCGCGTGGATGAAATGCTTGAGCGGTACGGGCGCTGTGAGGCGTCGGACGGCGGGCGTGAAAAAACGGCCGCCGTGGAAGCCATAGCGCTGATTGAAAGCGGTATGGCCGCCAAATGCGACATTGTGGTGGCCGTGATAGCCGGCGGCGCGGATACCGCCCGGATCGAGGCGCGCGACGGTTTATGCCCGCGCGAAGCGGCCGAAAGGCGCGCGGCGCAGAAGGACGACGCTTTTTATATCCGCGGCGCGGATATCGTGATCCGTAACGACGGAGGGCTCCGCTCGTTTGAAAATGAGGTAGCCATGATTTTGAATAAAATTGGGAGGACTGACGCCACATGAAAAAGGAAACTGCCGCGACGCGGCGCAAGCGCCTGCTGTACAAACCCGTTTCGGTGTTTGACGCGCTGGGTGAGCATGACGAAGAGTCCATCGAAACCATAAGCGAAGCGTACAGGGATCTGCTGGACAGCGGCAAAACGGTCAGGGAGTGTGTGGAAAACGCGCGCGCGATGGCCGAGCAATGGGGCTTCAAGCCCTTCGAGCGCGGCGTGAAGCTCAATCCGGGCGACAAGGTATATACGGCCGACAACTGCAAAAACATCGTTCTGGCCGTTATAGGCAGCGCGCCGCTGTCGGACGGCGCGCGGATCATGGCGGCGCACGTCGATACGCCGGGCCTTGACCTAAAGCCCAACCCGCTGTATGAGGACAGCGGATTGGCCATGCTCAAGACGCATTACTACGGCGGCATTAAAAAATATCAGTGGCTGGCCATGCCGCTTGAGCTGCGCGGCGTGGTATTTCTCAAAAACGGCGGGCATGTTGACATACATGTCGGCGCGGATCCCTACGACCCCGTGCTGACCATTACCGACCTTCTGCCGCATCTGTCCGCCGAGCAGAACAAGAAAACCATCTCGGAAGGGTTTTCGGCCGAGAATCTGAATGTGCTGATCGGCCTGCGCCCATACGCCGACGTCGCCGCCGGCGACGAGGATCGGGTCAAGCTGGCCGTCATGAGCTGGCTAAACGAGAAATACGGTATAGTTGAAGAGGATCTGCGGACGGCCGAGCTGTCGCTTGTACCCGCGTCGAACGCGCGCGACGTGGGGTTTGACCGGGCCATGCTCGGAGCTTACGGCCAGGACGACCGCGTGTGCGCCTTTGCCGGCCTGCACGCCATCCTGCGCGCCGAAAACCCCGTACACACGGCGGTATGCGTGCTGGCGGACAAGGAGGAGATAGGCTCCGAGGGCATATCGGGCATACAGTCCGGCCATTTCGACGCGTTTATGGAGGAGCTGTGCGATATGCAGCAGGTCAAGCTGCGGCATTGCTACGCCAAAAGCTTCTGCTTCTCGGGCGACGTGTGCAACGCCTATGACCCGAACTTCGCCGACGCGCACGACAAGCGCAACAACGCGCGGCTCGGCTACGGCGTGAGCGTGGTTAAATACACTGGCTCACGCGGCAAAAGCGGCGCGTCGGACGCCTCCGCCGAGACCTTTTCGCGTACGCGCGGACTGCTTGAGGGCGCGGGCGTGGTATGGCAGACCGGCGAGCTGGGGCGCGTGGATCTGGGCGGCGGAGGCACGATGGCTTGCTTCATAGCGCGCCGCAACATCGAGGTGATTGACGTCGGCATATCGCTGCTGTCCATGCACGCGCCCTTCGAGGTGGTGGCCAAGGCCGATTTGTTCATGCTCTGCAAGGCGTTTAGCGCCCTGTTCGCCGATTGACCTCAAAACGTTAAAAAAGCGCGGGGCTGTGAAAAACCACGGCCCCGCGTTTTATTAAGCTTTCCGGCCCGATGTCAGCTGAACATTATCAGCCGTATTTTGCCGCCCTCGCCGGCGGGTGTGTCGCACCATACCTGAAGCGTGTCGGGCTTGTACTGCTGCAGCCGGTCGATGTCGATGTAGCCGTACCCTTCGCGGCGCAGCATACAGTCGCCGGCTATCTGGACGCGCGAGCCGTCGGCCATAACGCTTTCGAGGCCGTCAAAATCGGAGTATTTCACGGTGTATCTGTATGTGGGGCTGACGCTGCCCAGATACAGCTTGTTCTCACGCACGTCAAGGCTTATGCCCAAAAACCCGTCAAACGGCGTGTCTAAGAACTTGGAGCCGGTCGCGATTTCAAACGACCCGTCGCGCGTTTCAAATGTGGCGGGCACCGAGAAGTCGGGGGCGCCGTCGCCGGGTATTGTGACATAGCCGTAGCGCAGGGCGTCGTTGTTCACGCCTTCGAGTACAAGGACTTCGATTTTGTTGTTGGCGTCCCTTTGGGCGTGTTTGATTTTGGAGACCGGGACGATGTCCGCGCGGATTTCGTCGCGCGTTATCTGCTTAACCATGTCGCCCGAGATGACGAAGAAGCGGCACCATTCGGCTATCCCGTATCTGCCGACCGTCCCGGCCTTGACGTCATAGGGCGAGCTGGGGGGAGAGAACATGACCCGCGACATAGACAGGCCGCTGCCCGTGCCCGTTGCCGAAACGAGCATACTGGGGAATATGCCGACGCTCGGCGAACCGGAAAATTCCAAGCCGTTGAGCGTTACAAGCGACGAATTCGAGGTTGACCATCCAATCATATTGCGCCCGACCGTGGACGTGGGATACAGCGCGCCGACCACGCCGTCAACCGACAGGCAAGCCGTAACCCAGTCGCCGACGCGGAACTGGTTAGCCGCCTGCGCCATCGCGGTGTCGGACATGGGACAGGATCTGCCCAGCAGATTGATGCTTTCGGGCGCGTTGACGCCGGCGCCGCCCGGATAGGGCGAGGCGACGCGCAGCGAGGATACGCTCACGCGTCCGCTGCCCGGCACATAGCTCATGGTGTCATAAGGCGTTATGGACGCCGCCGCCGCCACGGCGCCGTTTTTGACCACTGTCACCATGTTCGCGTGAATACCGAACGCGTCGTATATGGCGTTAGCGCCGCCTTTTTCGGTGGTGGCCACTATGGCGGCTCCGGCGTCGTGATGGCCCCAGAGTATATAGTCTATGGCGCCGGAGCCGGTGAAAAAGACGCGCACGGTGTCGCCGGCGCTCATTTTCTGCCAGACCTCGGCAAAGGTGGTCAGGTTTCCGTTGTCATAGACGGCCGTCCTCGGCGTCACTACGAGCGTCACGCCGTCCGTGCCGGTCACGCCGCCGCCGGCGGCCGATTTGAAGCTGATTTCTTTATGCGTCTGCGCCGACGGTGTGAAGCGTATCACAAAGCCGTCCCTGTCCGCCAGCAGCTCGCCCTTAAAGCCCACAAGCGAGGCGTCAAGCGGTACGCGCGTCTCGTAGAAGCCCTCGCCGCCTATGGTTCTCAGGCCGCGCTTCGAGCCGTCGGGCGACAGGCCGGCGACGTCCTCGATTATAACGCTGACCGGTTCGCTCAGAGCCGCCATGCGGCTGATATACAGCTCGCCGTCCTTGCCGTTTTCGCCCTTCATTCGGGTGAACAGCAGGTTATAGAACAGCACGGCGGCCTGGCCGCGCGTGATGGAGGCGGGCGCGCCCACGTTTTTGTTCAGTCCGAGCGACGCCGCCTTGTTGACGTAGTTGCGCGGCCAGTTGTAGCCCAGCTCGGCTTCGCCGTAGCCCAGCAGCCTCACCAGCAGCGTGGCGGCCTCGTTGTAGGTGATGGGGTTGTTCGGGCCGAAGGAGCCGTCCGGCAGACCGCCTATGATTTTCAGCTCGCGCACGGCGGCGTTGATGTAAGGCAGCGCCCAGTGGCCGGCGCGCACGTCGGAGAAGATGGTATAGTCGCGGTGGGCGTCAATGTTGGCGACGCCGGCGATATCCACCACCAGCTTGCAGTAGCCGGCCTTGTCTAACCCGGCGTTTGGGTTATACCGTTCGGCGGGCGAGATTATGCCCAGATTGCTGAGGAACACGACCGCCTCAAGCGTCGCGGGGTCGGTCACGTCGGTAAACATAGCCGCGCCCGACGCGGACGGATAGACGGGCGCCGTCCACAGCGGGACGCACATGATCAGCGCCAGCGTCAGCGCGAGCGCGCGGCGCGGCTGTTTGAGTTTCATAGGTATCATCCTTCCCGAATTTCTGAGTGCCGCGAAATCTTGCGTGAAGCGCGCAGCCTTTATGCGCCTGAGCCTGTTTTTACTACTCGTTCCTTAAAGCCACCACCGGCTGGAGCCGGGACGCCTTGGCCGCGGGATACAGCCCGAAGCCTATGCCCATCACCAGCGCGAAGCCCATCGCGGCGATTGTCATCGGCCACCAAGGCAGCACGAGGATATTAAAAGTCATCTTACCCCAGAACAGCGTTATCAAAAAGCCGAACAAGACGCCCAGCAGGCCGCCTATGGACGACAGCACGGAAGCCTCTATCAGGAACTGCGCGATGATGGAGCGCCGCTCCGCGCCGATGGCCTTGCGGATGCCGATCTCGCGCGTGCGCTCGGTGACGGTGACGAGCATTATGTTCATGATGCCGATGCCGCCGACTATCAGCGATATGGCCGCTATGCCGGCCAGAACGATGGTTTGGCTGCGGTTCATTTCCTCAAGGCTGTCTATCCACTCGTTGCTTATATTGACGGAATACCAGCCGTCGTCGCCTATCTTGCCCGCCAGAAAGCTTTCGAGCTTTTCCTTGATATCGCCGGCGCTCTCTATGTCCTTTGCCTTCAGGACATAGCTGTCCACCTGCTGCCACGGCCCGGTCAGCGCGCGCATTTGGGTATACGGGGCTAATATCATGTCGTCGAGCGACCACTGCTGGTTGCCCTGACGCTGTTTATAAACGCCGACGACCTCGAACTTCACGGGCTTGTTGGACTGCCCGTTAACGATGGTTATATACTGCCCTATGGGGTCGCGGAAATTGAACAGCACGTCTTTGATGCGCGAGCCAAGCACCACAACGTTATTTTCCTGAATGATATCGAGGTGGCTGATGTCGCGCCCGATATCGATTTTATAGTCGTAGCAGACGCTGTAATCCGACGAGCCGAGCAGTATGCGCGAGTCCTCGATGGTCTTGGACTCGTAAACTATCTTGCCCCAAGCCTGAATCTCCGGCGTGACGCCGACGGTCAGGTCGGCAAGCTCGGTCTTGACGAAATCGCTTATTTCGCCGGGCAGCTTGGTCTGCCGCCAGGCATAGGCGTACATGCTAAGCGTGTTGTCGCCCATGCGCCTGAACTGCGACAGATACATCTCGTTTTGCGCCTGCGTGAGCGACGTCAGCACCACTACGGCGGCCACGCCGATTATGATGCCGAGCATGGTCAGAAAGCTGCGCGCCTTTTTGCTCATGATGGCCTTTATGGACATGCGCAGAGCCTGTATAAGCTTCAAGCGCCCACCCCGCTTTCGGCGGCGCCCGCGCGCCCCGTGTCCTCGGTGATCCTGCCGTCGTTTATATGCACGCGGCGCTGGGCCACGCGCGCTATGCCCTCGTCATGGGTTATCAGAAGTATGGTCGTGCCTTCGGCGTGCAGTCCCCTGAGTATCTCGATGACATGCGCGCCCGTGCGCGAATCGAGGTTGCCGGTCGGCTCGTCGGCCATGATGATATTCGGGCTGGTCGCTATGGCTCGCGCTATGGCCACGCGCTGCTGCTGGCCGCCCGACATCTCGGACGGCTTGTGGTGCATACGGCCGCCCAACCCGACGCGCTCCAGCGCGGCCGAGGCCATGCGGACGCGCTTGGAGGCGCGTATGCCCTGATATATGAGCGGCAGCTCGACGTTTTCGAGCGCCGTCATGCCGCCGAGCAGGTTGAAGCCCTGAAACACAAAGCCTATCTGCCTGTTGCGCACGCGCGCGAGCCGCCGGTCGGGCAGCTCGGACACTAACTCGCCGTCGAGGCGGTAGTAGCCGTAGGTGGGGATATCGAGCAGCCCGAGTATGTTCATAAGCGTCGATTTACCTGAGCCGGAAGGGCCTATTATGGCGACGTATTCGCCGCCGCCGACGGACAGCGACACGCCGTCCAGCGCGCGCACCTCGCGCTCAAGCCCCTCGCCGTATATCTTATACACGTCGGTCAATTCTATCAAAGCGGGCATGTATGTCTGTCCTTTCCTGTCCGGCTCAGCCGAGCATCGGCCTGACGATGGTTCCGCCCCCGCCGGGATA
>WRLW01000052.1 GCA_009777435.1 Oscillospiraceae bacterium
ACCGCGCGGTTAAGCCAGAAATCCCCGTGGTTCCGTCTCCCGGACAGGGCGGCGACGACGTGCCCGTGGCGGCCATGACGGCGGTGCCCGCGCCCGACGCGTCCGCGGACGAAGGCTCCGTACCCGCCGCCACGCCCGCTTCCGTTTCCGCGCCGCCGTCACCGTCGCCGGCGCCCAAGGCGAATATATATGTCTGGCCGCTGAAAGGCGACACCGTAAACGCGTTTTCGGACACCGACCTTGTTTATAACAAGACCATGGGCGACTGGCGTGTGCATCTGGGTATGGATATAGCGGCCGATATGGGCGCGCAGGTATACTCGGTGGCGGACGGCAAGGTGGCCGACGTTTACGACGACGTTTTTTGGGGCACGACGGTGGTAATCGACCACGGCGGCGGCATCGGGAGCAGATACTCCAACATGATGAAAAACCCCACAGTGTCCGTGGGCGACGAGGTTAAGGCCGGGCAGGTCATAGGCGGGGTAGGCTCGACCGCCGAGGCCGAGCGGCGCGAGGTGAGCCATCTGCATTTCGCCATGGAAAAAGACAAAAAGCCTATTGATCCAATGCAGTATTTGCCCGTCCCTTAGGACGGGCAAATACTCCCGCGCCGCGGCAATCGCGAAGCGATTCTTGCTTTATCCCGCGGTTCGCCACATGAACATTACTGAGAAATACTCCCTCAGATAGCCTGAAATCTTCAGATGCAGGCGCGGCGGCGGCGCGTTCAGCGCGTACGGCGCCGCGCCGCCGCGTTTGAGCAGGCACCGCGCCCTGAAAAGGTGATAGCCGCTCGAGCATACCATCACGTTTTGCCCCTCTATGCCCGCCAAACCGCGCGAACGGGCGCGGTTGTCCAAAATCTCAAGCGAATACGCGATGTTCTGGGCCGTGTTGGTCGAGCGCGTCTCAAGCATCAGCCGTGCCGGCGGCACGCCGCGCGCCGTCAGGTATCTGTACATGGCAAACGCTTCCGAAATGTCCTCGTCCTTGCCCTGGCCGCCCGACAGCACGCACAGCATATCGTCGGAGGCGTTAAGCAAATACGGCAGCGCGGCGTCGAGACGGCTTGCCAGCGTTGCCGACGGCGTTGAGCCTTTCAGGCCCGCGCCCAGGATTATCATGTAATCACCCGGCGGCTCGCCCTCGAAGTCGCTCTTGTCGCCTGTGAATATCAGTATCTCGACCACTGTGAACGATAGCAGCGCGAGGGCCGCCGCGGTCAGCCACACCGCGCGCAGGAACCGCGCGAGGCGCGGCAGCCGGTGTTTCAGCAGCAGCACGCACAGCGCGCCGTAAAACAGCAGCGCGAAGCTCAATAAACGTGTGGTCAGCGCGATAAACCACGCGCCGCTCCACCGGGCCGCCACCAGCTCGCCAGCTATCAGCGCCGCCGCCGCCGTTATAAAGGACAGCGCCGCCTGTACGCGCTTATGCTTCGAGCTCCGCGGCGATTTGCTGGTATCGCTCATACAGCGCCTCCCGTTCCGCGTTCAGCGCTTCGCGCGTCTCCAACAGCGCGCAAAGGCTTTCGTAGTTCGACGCCTCGCGCGAGATTTCGGCGTCCGCTTCATTAAGGCGTGATTCCACGCGCCCTATGTCGGTCTCCAAACGCGCCAGCGCCTGCTCGAGGCCGCGGCGCATAGCCGACGGCGACATCTTTCCGGCGGGCTTCGGCGGCTTGACGGTTTCACGGCTTTGGGCCGGCTTTTGGGCGGCGCCGCCGTCAAACGCGGCCCTGAATCCGGCGTAACCGCCGGGGAAGTCCCGCAGCACGCCGTTTTCCAGCCACCACACGCGGTCGGCGAACCGCTCCACGAAGTAGCGGTCGTGCGACACGAACAGCATGGCCTGCGAATACTCCTCCAGCGCGCCCTCCATCCACTCGCGCGCGCCTATATCCAAGTGATTGGTAGGCTCGTCAAGCAGCAGCAGGCTGACGCTGCGCGCCATCAGAATACATAGCGTCAGGCGGCTCAGCTCGCCGCCCGACAGCGCGCCCACATGGTCAAACACCTTGTCGCCCGTGAACAGGAAGGCCGCGAGGCGGCCGCGCGCCTCCGCCGGGCTGATATCCAGCTCGTACAGCATGGTGTCAAGCAGACTGCGGTCGGGCCGCGCGAAAGTCACCTTTTGGGGCAGATACCCCGCTTTCAGCGACGGCGCGCGCCATACGCGCCCGGAGTCCGCCTCAAGGCTGCCGGCGAGTATGGTGAGCAGAGTGGTTTTGCCGGCGCCGTTGCTTCCGAGCAGCGCTATGCGCTCGCCTTTGCGCATAGAAAGGGTCAGGTCATCAAAAATGACATTATCCCCGAAGCTTTTTGACAGGCCCTGCAGGCGGAAAATATCGTCGGCCTTGAACTCCGACTCGCCGAAGCCGCTCCTCATGGTCTTGGCCGAAACCGGCTTGGAGGCCGTGCGGATACGCTCGGCGCGTTTTTCCATTGCGAACGCCCGGCGGTGAAGCTTCGCGTTCTGGCCCGCCCACGCGTGCATCTGGCGCGCGGCGGAGGCTAACTTCTCATAGGCTTCGGTTTCTTTTTCATAGCGGCGCAGAGCCTCAAGGCGTCTGGCCTCCCGTTCGGCCGCGTAGAAGCTGTAATTGCCGCTGTAGAATTCCGCCTTGCCGCCGTCTATCTCGATGACGCGCCGCGCCGCGGCGTCCAAAAACCGGCGGTCATGCGAAACGGCCAATACAGTACCCTTAAATGTTCCCAAATACTCCTCAAGCCATTCGCAGGCCCGCAGGTCGAGATGATTGGTAGGCTCGTCGAGCAGCAGGATATCGGTGCGCTCAAGCAGCAGGCGCGCGAGGTTGACGCGCGTCTGCTCGCCGCCCGACAGCTTTGACATATGGCGGCGCTGGAAATCCTGTGTAAATCCCAGCCCGCTGCACACGCGCGCCAGCTCCACCTCGGTCTCAAAGCCGCCCATGACCTCGTAGCGGTGGGCCAGCTCGCCGTAGCGGCGGACAAGCTGGTCTCCGGGGCGCGCCGAGGACATGCCGGCTTCCATGCGGCGCAGCTCGGCTTCGGCCTCGGTGAAGCGCGCGAAAGCCTGCCTCAGCACGTCAAGCGCGGTCACGCCCTCGGGGTGCGACGGCAGCTGCCCGAGCAGGCCCACGCGCAAGCCGCCGGGTATGGACACGGCGCCCGAGTCCGGCGTCTCCGCGCCGGTGAGCAGGCGCAGCAGCGTGGTCTTGCCCGCGCCGTTAGGGCCGACAATGCCTATATGCTCGCCGGCCGTGACCGAAAAGGACAGCCCGCGCAACACGGACTGTCCGCCAAACGATTTGTGAACGTCGCGCAAGTCTATATGGATCATAAATAAGCTCCGGCAAGCGGCCGCGGCGCGCAGGGCTCAGCGGCCGGGGTAATACTTCTCCTCGTATTCGGGGCGCGTCATGTCCGCCTCAAAGAACATCGCGATGACGCCCGGGCCTACATGGGCGCTGATTACGGGCCCCATCATCATGACCTCGACCTTGCCCACCTCAAAGGTCTGCCTGACGCGCTCCGCTAACTGCTCCGCGTCGTCCGCGCAGTCGCCGTGGCTTATGGTCACGGTATCGAAGCGGGTTTCCGGGTTGACGCTGCGCTTCATCTGGGTGAGCATCATTTCAAGCGACGCCTTGCGCCCGCGCACCCTGTCCTTCAGCTTGAGCGTGCCGTCGGGCGAGACGTTCAGCACCGGCTTGAAGCCGAGCAGCGAGCCGGCGACGGCCGACATCTTGCTCAGGCGGCCGCCCCTGTGCAGATACATAAGATCGTCAACCGTAAACAGCGCGAATACGCTGTGCCGCTTCTGCTCCAGCCACTCCGCGGTTTGGGCGGCCGACATGCCCTCTTCGCCCTTCTTGACGGCGAGCATGACGATCAGCCCTTGCCCGATGGTCGCGTTCATGCTGTCAACAAGGTGTATATTGCAGTCGGGATGGGTTTCCTTGACTTCCTTCAGCGCGGAGAGCGCGCTTTGATACGAGCCGGACAGGCAGCTGCTCAGCGTTATGGTGAGCAGTTCCTTGCCTTGCTCGGCATATTCGGTGAAAACCTTGATAAACGCGTCGGGGTTTATCTGCGAGGTGGTGGCGACTTCACCCTTGCGCAGGGAGTTGTAAAAGTCCTTGGCTGAAATCTCCTGCCAATAACCGCTCTTATATTCTCTCCCGCTCAGGGAGAAAGGCATGGGCAGCACCTGGATGCCGCACCCCGTAATGAATTCTTCGGGCATATCGCAGCTGGAGTCCACCAAAACGGTAAAGGTTCTCATATTAAAATTCCTCCTCTAAGATTTCATTGACCCGGCCGGGGTCAATATTTTTACTATTATACACGCCATAGCCGCAGGATACAATATCAATCTTGCTCATACTTGTATGGGCGCTCGGCAAGCCATTCGCGGAAATCGGCGTTTGTGAGCGTAAAGCCCACGGAGACCCTGCAGCCCTCCTCGATGATAAACTCGCTCAGCCCGTAGCGGTTTTCAGGCCCGTCCGGCTGCCAGTCATAAGTATATCCCAGCCGCGTCCACGGCGCGCGGCCGTCGAAATACTTTTCTATTATGGTTCTGTCGAACCAAAGCTTGAATTCAGGATCGACCGATCCCGCGAAGCCCGCGCTCATGCCGGACGCCGTTGGATCCGGGTTATACGCGGGGCGCCGCACGTCGTCCGGCCAAACCCACAGCCCTGAAAAATGCGTGAGGCCGCTTTTGGGCGGCAGTCCGAGCAGCCGCTCGGCGCGCGGCGCCCAGTCCGCCGCGCCGATATTGTCCGCCGCGCCGGCATACCACTGCGCGAATTCGCCGTCCGCGACGGCCCACACGGCGCCGTAGTCAAGCTCAACGTCGCCGCCCTCGCGGTAAAGATAGGGCGTGTCGTGCCACACGATAAGCAGCACCTGACCCAGATCGTTGCTGTCCACCATCTTTGTGTCGCCCAATTTTATCAGAGGGAGTATTTCGTCCTCGCCGAACAGCATGGCGTCCTTGACGGCCGCTTCGTACAGCTCCATGTCTGTGGGCGGCTTGACCTTGGGACTGTAGTTGTTTATAGAGTTGGTGACGACGGCCGACAATATAACGGCCGCGACGACAAATATGCCCACCGTGAGCGGCGGGAAGTATAGACGGCGGCGTTTTCCGCGCATGTGTCCACCCCTCATACTGCCAAAATTGCCAATTCGCGCCAAAGTTTACAATAATATTATTATGTATTTACCAATTTGTCAAGGAATCTAAATTATCGGCGCGCGGCGGCGGCGCGAACTGTTAAATGGCATTTCGCCCAATAACGCAAAAATATACCGCTTATGAAAAACATAGCGGCGCAAATAATACATTTTGAAACCGGAGTGTACCTTTCATCCGGGACATCCACCAATAATTCTGGAGGTTTTATCATGAAAAAAACCGTTATAGCCATAGCGCTCGGCCTGTTGGCCTGCATGGCTCTCACGGCTTGCGCCAATACAGACCGCCGTGCGGCGCCGCCCGTGCGCACCCTGCCGGCCCCGGCCTATACGCCCTCGCCGCGCACGTCGCCCGCGTCGCCGAGCGCCAGCCCCTCGCCGCGCACATCGCCCTCTCCCAGAGCCGGGACGTCGCCGAGCATGACGCCGGGCGCGCGCACCGCTCCGGGCGGTACGCATACCATGCCCAACAGAACGCCCAATACCGGAAGCTATCGCTTCCGTGACGGCGACCGCCGTTATGACGGCGGCAGCCGCTACTATCGCGACCATGACGGACGTGATGGCTTAGACGACGACTATTACGGCCGCTATGGCCGCGACTCTTACCGTGACGGCCGCGACGGCCACAGGGACGGCCACCGCGACGGACGTGACGGTCACAGAGACGGCTACCGTTCGGGACGCCGCTACCGCGACGGGCGCGGCGGCGACTCTTACCGTGACGGCCGCGACGGCCACAGAGACGGCTACCGCGACGGCCGCGCGCCGCGCGCCGCCCGCAGAGGCACGCGCGACGGCGCCCGCACCAATAACAGAACCTATAACCGCGCGACGACCAACCGCGCGACGACCAACCGCACAACGGCCAACCGCACGACGACCAACCGCACGACGACCAACAGCGCCGCGCCGCGCGCCGCCAGATAACTGATCCGGCATAAGCGCGTATACGCGCATCCCCCTCGCTTTTTTGCGCGAGGGGGATTTGTTACGTTATTGAGGACGAGTGTCGGTGCGGCTGTTATCGCCGGCGGACTGGGGTTTTTTCTTGGGTTTGTCCTTCGCCACCACATTTCACCTCGCTTCCCCAAGGCTGTTTCAATGCTATTATGCGCCGCGATTACCAGCTTTATACGATACTCAAAAAAAATTCCATAACGTCAAAAAACTGCTTTAACCACCCAAGCCGTTATGTTAATATTAAATTGCTTCACCGTTGCGGAAGGGGCGGATATTCTGAGAAAAAACGAAATGGTCTGGAAAACGGTGTTTTGGATATATATGTTCACGCTTGTGGCGTTTGTTTCACTCAAGGGGCTGAAGGGTCTGCCGGAGCTTTGGGCCGAGCGCGCGAAGCCCGGCTGGGCGCCGAGCTATAACATAAGGCTGCTGCGCACGGTCGGAAGCTATCTGCGGCACTACGGCGTCGCGGTTTACCGCCGGAACATATGGGGCAACATCCTGCCGTTTATTCCGATGGGGTTTCTTATGCCGGCGGCCTTCCCGCCGACGCGCGGATTCTTCCGCGCCGCCGGTCTTTGCCTGCTGATTATCAACGCCATAGAGACCATGCAGTTTGTGACCGGCCTTGGCTCGTTTGATGTGGACGATATCCTGCTCAACACGGTAAGCTGTGTTTTTGGGTACGCGGTGTACAAGCTGTTCGCCATGCCCCGGAAAAACGGAAAACCAGACCGCGGGCGAAACGCGTGATTATACGCGGGGAGGATAACCATGAATGCTGAAACCTTATTTATGGCCGCGCCCATAGGCTCGGTCTGCGCGCTGGCCTTCGCTTACGCGATGGCGCGCCGCGTTTTGAGGGCCGATCCCGGAACCGGCCTTATGAAGCGCGTGGCCGACACGATATCAAAGGGCGCGGCGGCCTATCTCAAACGCCAATACTCCGGTGTGGCCGTTTTTTTCGGCGTCATGTTCGTCATACTGTCGGCCATGGCGTTTTTCAAGCTGCTGACGCCCTTTGTGCCCTTCGCGTTTATAACGGGGGGCTTCTTCTCCGGGCTTGCGGGCTTCGTGGGCATGAAGATCGCCACCAAGGCAAACAGCCGCACCGCGCAGGGCGCGCGCGTCAGCCTGAACCGCGGGCTGCGCGTCGCGTTTTCGGCCGGGGCGGTCATGGGCTTTACGGTCATAGGGCTTGCGTTGCTGGATTTGTCCATATGGTTCATGCTGCTGAAGTACATATTCTACAGGAGCCTGTCGGATGAGGCGCAGATACGCGCCATCTCTTCGGCCATGCTGACCTTTGGGATGGGCGCGTCGTCTATGGCGCTGTTCGCGCGCGTGGGCGGCGGCATTTTCACCAAGGCGGCCGACGTGGGCGCCGACCTGGTGGGCAAGGTCGAGGCCGGCATACCCGAGGACGACCCGCGCAACCCGGCCGTCATAGCGGACAACGTGGGCGACAACGTGGGCGACGTGGCGGGCATGGGCGCCGACCTGTACGAGTCATATGTAGGCTCCATCGCGGCCACGCTCGCGCTGGCCGTGGCCGCGGGGTACGGCTTCAGCGGCGCGGTGGTGCCCATGGTGATGGCCGCCGTTGGAACGCTGGCGTCCATCATAGGCACGTTTTTTGTGCGCACCAAGGAAAACGTCAGCCAAAAATCCCTGCTTAGCACCCTGCGCACGGGTACGTACCTCGCGTCGGCCATCGTGGCGGCCGCGGCTTACCCGACGGTGTATTTCTGTCTGGGCAGGGAGCGCGTCGGCGTGTACATAGCGGTCTTGTCGGGCTTGGCGGCGGGCGTCCTGATCGGCTCGATAACCGAGTATTATACCTCCGACAGCCACAAGCCGGTGAAGGACTTGGCGGAATCCAGCCTCACCGGGCCGGCCACAGTCATTATCGGCGGCATATCGCTGGGTATGACCTCCACCCTGATGCCTGTGCTGGTGGTCGGCGCGTCGGTGCTGTGCAGCTTTTTCGCCTCGGGCGGCGCGTCGAATTTCGCGGCCGGGCTGTACGGCGTGGGCATCTCGGCGGTCGGTATGCTGTCCACGCTCGGCATCACGCTGGCCACCGACGCTTACGGCCCCGTGGCCGACAACGCGGGCGGCATCGCCCAGATGGCCGGGTTAGGAAGCGAGGTTCGCGAACGCACAGACGCGCTGGACTCATTGGGAAACACCACGGCGGCCACAGGCAAAGGCTTTGCCATCGGCTCGGCGGCGCTGACCGCGCTGGCGCTCATCGTGGCGTATCTGAACGAGGTGAGCCTGATAGCCGAGAACCACGGGCTGAAATTGGACTTGAATCTGGAAATAACCAACCCTCCCGTGCTTATCGGGCTTTTTATGGGCGGCGTGCTGCCCTTTCTGTTCGCGGCGCTTACCATGAGCGCGGTGGGCCGCGCGGCCACGAGCATAGTGATGGAGGTGCGCAGGCAGTTCCATGAGATCGCCGGTCTTATGGAGGGTAAGGCCGAACCCGATTACGAGCGCTGTATCGACCTCTGCGCGCGCTCGGCGCAAAAGGAGATGCTGCCGCCCGCGCTGCTCGCCGTAATAATGCCGGTGGCCGCCGGACTGATACTCGGGGTCGCCGGCGTGGCGGGCCTGCTGGCCGGCGCGACCGTCTCGGGCTTCATTTTGGCCATAATGATGGCCAACTCGGGCGGCGCC
>WRLW01000053.1 GCA_009777435.1 Oscillospiraceae bacterium
TTTCCAGGCGCCGGGCAGGGCGGTGTGGAGCGGCGGCGTGCTTTCGGTGACCGCCGGGGGGCTGCAAACGGCCGGGTATGTGATAGTTCCCCTTCCCATGATGGTGTCGTCCGTATTTCTTTTAACATATACCACCTCGCCCATGACGCTGACCGACGCTCTGGAGCGTGTGATGGGGCCTTTGAAAAAAATAAAGGCGCCGGTGCATGAGTTCGCGATGATGATGACCATCGCGCTGAGGTTCATACCGACGCTTATAGAGGAGACCGAAAAAATCATGAGCGCGCAGAGGGCGCGCGGCGCGGATTTTGAAAGCGGCCGGCTCGTACGCCGCGCCCGCGCGCTCGCGCCGCTGCTGGTGCCCCTGTTTGTGAGCGCCATCCGGCGCGCGGACGAGCTGGCGGTGGCTATGGAATGTCGCTGCTACAACGGCGGCGACGGCCGCACGCGCCTGCGCGTGCTGCGCGTTGCGCCGCGCGATTTTGCCGCGGCGGGCGTGACCGTGCTGACGGCCGGCGCGGTCATAACGCTGTCCGTGCTGGGGGCGCCGTGATGCGCAATATCGCGCTGACACTGCGTTTTGACGGCTCGGATTACCACGGCTGGCAGATGCAGCCCGCGCTGCCCACCGTATGCGGGGCGGTCGCCGGCGCGCTGGAGCCGCTGTGCGGCCACAAGGTCAAGCTTATCGGATGCGGTCGCACCGACGCGGGCGTTCACGCCGAACGCTATGTCGCGAATTTCCGCTCGGAGACGCGCATACCCGACGACAGGCTGCCCTTCGCGCTTAACGCCAAGCTGCCGCCCGATATCTGCGCGCTTGAGGCGCGCACCGTGCCGGACGGCTTCCACGCCGCCTTTTCGTGCGTGCGGAAGGAATACACATACAGGCTGTATAACAGGCCGCACAGGGATCCGTTGCTCCGCCGCAGGGCGCTGTTCTGGCCGTACGCGGCGGAATATGGGCTTTGGCGCGAGGCCGCCGCCGGGTTTGTGGGCACGCACGACTTCGCCGCCGTGCGCTCTCAGGGCACGCCGGTAAAATCGACCGTGCGCACGGTGTATTATTTCGAGGTGGAGCGCGAAGGCCCGGACATGTATCTTTTCCGCGTGTGCGCCAACGGCTTCCTCTACAATATGGCGCGCGCCATGGTGGGCACGGTGCTTTACGGCGGGCTGGGCAAGCTGGGCGATGTGCCGTCGCTGCTTGCCGGGGGGAACCGGAGCGCGGCCGGCCCTACCGTGCCGGCGCACGGGCTGTATATGACGGATATATGGTATAATTAGCGACATCTGCGAAAAGGGTGAACCATGAGAGCTGCTAAAGACAAAACACAGGCGTCCGGCGAAAACGGGCCGCTGTTTGAGCGCTCGTATTACAATCGCCCGAAGCGCTCGAAGGCGTCGGCGGCCAGCCGCGCGGCCAGCGCCGCGCTGTTTATCATATTCTGTATGCTCGTAATTGGCGCGCTCGCGCTTTTTCTGGTCTTTCGCGAGGATATAAGCCCCGATTCCGTAAAGCGCGTTTCGTCAATGATATCAAGAAGCTTTCAGCGCGGGGCGAGCATATCGGCGGACGTTATTTCGTTCGACGCCCAGCCGGGTAATATTCTCGCGCCGTTTTTAGACGGCATTGCCGTGTTGACCTCCAACCGCCTTGTGTGTTATGATACCATAGGCGGTGAGCGTTTGGCCGCCGAGCGCGGCTTCAAGCGGCCCGCGCTGCAGACGTCCTTGAGAAACGTGCTGGCCTATGACCGCAACGGGAATACGCTGCTGCTGGCCAACCGCCATGAATTTTTGATTGATACGCAATGGGAGCGGCCTATAATAACGGCGACGCTCAACCGCGCCGGATGGACGGCGCTGGTGACTTACGGGTCGGGCTACAAGGCGGTCGTGTATGTGCTGGATCCCGACGGCGCCACGGTATTTAAGTATTCGTCGCCGGAATACTATGTCGTCGATGCCGTTGTGTCGCCCGACGGCTCTCTGCTGGCGGTGGCCTGCGCGGGATTCCGCGACAACTGGGTGAGCGGGCGTCTGCGTGTGTTCGATCTGGCGTACGGCGGCGGGGAGGCTGAGCCTGACGAGGTTACGGTCGCGCTGGCCGACCTTGACGACACGCTGATTTATGAATTGTTTTTCCCCAAAAACGACCGCATCGCGGCCATGACCGAAAACGGCGTCGTATACTGGGACGCGAAGGGCGCGCAATTAGGCTCGACGCCGCTGGACGGGCGCAGCCTGCAAGACTATTCGGTTTTAGACGACGCCATAATCCTGCGCACCGCCCGCAGCAGGTCGGGCGCGGGCAGCCGTTTAGAGTCGTACCGCTGGGACGGCGCGCCCGTCGGGATACTGCCGCTGAAAAACGACGTCATATGCCAATCGGGCGCCGGAGGCTATGTAACGCTTGTGACGGCCAATATGATAACCGTATATGACGCGGAGCTTGAAACCGTTTCCGACCAACCCAACCTGACACATGTACGCAGCGTGCGGCAGCGCGATACGGGGGGCGTGTATCTTATCTACAACGACAACGCGCGCCTGTATACGCCATAGAGGAGGGGTCAAATGCTAACATTTTTGATTGATTTGGCGGTAATACTGATATTGCTATTCTTTATATGGTCGGGATATAGGAAAGGGCTTATATTGTCCGCGGCGACGCTGGTGATTTTTTTCGTGAGCGTGATGATCGGCGGCAGTATCGCCACGCAGTATACCGAGAGCGCCGCCGGCTTCTTTGACGACCTGCTCGGCTGGGTGGCCGACGAGGCTACCGAAAACGCCATAGCCCAACACGGCGTGCCGCGCAACAATACCATAACCGACGCCCAGATATCCAGAGTGGCCAATACGGCGCTGGCCGAGCTGGGAGTGTATCCCAAAGCCACGGAGTATCTTTCCGGCGTTGTGGTCGAAACGTACAGGCGCAACGCGGGCACGCTTTATGAAACCGTTTCGCAGGTGCTTGTGCGCGCCGTCACGTGGGTGGCGCTGTTTGTGGCCGGCTTTTTGATATCAAACCTGCTGCTCAGCCTGATAGCGAACTTCATCAGCGCGATGTTCAAGCTGCCCGTATTGCGGTTTTTGGATACCGTGGGGGGCGTGGCTATGGGCTTTGTACTCGGCCTGCTGATGCTGTTCGTGATCGGCATGGCCATACGGTACGCGGGCATCGTGATACCCGACGAGCTGCTTGAGGATACGCGCTTTCTCAGTATGTTCATTGACAGTACACCGTTTGGCAATTTGATAGCTATAGGTTAGGAGAAAACTGTAATGCAGCCTTCCCTCTGTACGCGATGCAAAAAATATATGGCGGTGGTGTTCATCACCAAGCTGGAAAACGGCAAAAGCACCAACGAGGGGCTGTGTTTGAAATGCTCCAAGGAACTCGGCATCAAGCCCGTTGACGATATACTGCGGCGCATGAATATATCGGAGGACGACCTTGACACGGTATCCGGCGAAATGTTCGAGGCCTTTACAAATGCCGGCGAGCTGTTCGGGTTCTCCGACGTCACGCGGCAGGACGACGACGGGGAGGACGACGAGGGCAAGACGGCCACCTTCCCGTTTCTGCACAGGTTATTCAGCTCGACCCGCGAGGACGGGCCGCAGCGTGACGACGCCGCGCCGCGCGAGAACGCGGGCGGGCGCCCCCCGCGCGATAACGCCGACGGCCCGCGTTCGGGCGCCGCCGAGGGCGCCGCGCGGACGGAACGCGACGGGCAGCGCGCCGACGGCACGCGCGCCTCGGAACGCGACAAGCGCCGCAAATACCTTGAGAATTATTGCATCTCGCTCACGCGGCGCGCCAAGGAGGGCAAGCTCGACCGAATCGTCGGGCGCGAAAACGAGATAGAGCGCGTGCTGCAAATACTGAACAGACGCCAGAAAAACAACCCTTGCCTGATAGGGGAGCCGGGCGTCGGCAAGACGGCCATCGCCGAAGGGCTGGCGCAGCGCATCGCCGACGGCGGCGTGCCGGCCAAGTTGCTCTCAAAGGAAGTCTACCTGCTTGACCTGACGGCGCTGGTGGCCGGCACGCAGTTCCGGGGCCAGTTTGAAAGCCGCATGAAGGGCCTTATTGAGGAGATACGCAAGCTGGGCAATATTGTGCTGGTCATAGACGAGGTTCATAACCTTGTTGGCGCGGGCGTCGCGGAAGGCTCCATGAACGCCGCCAATATACTAAAGCCCGCGCTGTCGCGCGGCGAGATACAGGTCATAGGCGCGACCACCTTCAACGAATACCGCAAGCACATCGAAAAGGACGCGGCGCTGGAACGCCGTTTCCAGCCGGTCACCATATCGGAGCCGAGCGTGAGCGAGACCGTGGAGGTGCTGCGCGGCATAGCGCATTACTACGAGGCGTTCCACGGAGTCCGTATTCCCGAGTCCGTGTCGGCCGCCGCCGTCCGTATGTCCGAGCGCTATATCACCGACCGCTTCCTGCCCGACAAGGCCATTGACCTGATAGACGAGGCCTGCTCCGACGTGAACCTGAAAACACCCGCCATCGCCGAGATGGAGTCCATACGCATACAGCTTGAGAGCCTGCGCGCCGAATACGGTTCGCTGCGGGAACAGGTGTCCGCGCAGGCGTATGAGCGCATGGCCAAGCTGAAAAGCGAGGAAATGCGCCTTGAGCAGCGCCATGCCGAGCTGCTCAGGGACGGCGCCCCCGAGCTGACCGTCGAGCATCTGGCCTATATTATCGAGAAGTGGACGGGCATCCCGGCCCTGCAGATACAGGAGCTGGAGTATGAGCGGCTGTCAAGGCTGGAGGAGCGGCTGAAGAAACGTATCGCGGGGCAGGACGAGGCCGTGGCCGCGGTGTCCGCCGCCATACGCCGCGGGCGCGTGGGCCTGTCGGCCAAGCCGAAGCCGGTGTCGTTTATATTCGTGGGGCCGACGGGCGTTGGAAAAACCGAGCTTGTGAAGTGTCTGGCGCAGGATCTATTCGATGAACCGGAGGCGCTTATCAGGCTTGACATGTCGGAGTTTATGGAAAAACACTCGGTGTCGCGCATCGTGGGCGCGCCTCCGGGCTATGTGGGCTATGACGAGGCCGGGCAGCTCACCGAAAAGGTGCGCCGGAAGCCCTATTCGGTCGTGCTGTTCGACGAGCTGGAAAAGGCGCATCCCGAGGTTTTGAATGTTTTACTGCAAATTTTAGACGACGGGCATATCACCGACGCGCAGGGGCGCAAGGTCAGCTTCGTCAACACCGTGATTATCATGACCTCAAACGCCGGCTCCGACAAGTCGTCGGGGCTTGTGGGCTTTACGCAGTCCGAGGCGTCGCTGACCAAGGAGCGCGCGCTCAAGTCTCTGCAAGACGTGGTGCGCCCCGAATTCCTCAACCGTATAGACGAAGTGGTCGCCTTCGCGCCGCTCGGAAAGGACAGCTTCGGGCGTATCGCGCATATCATGCTCGGCGACCTCGCGGCCGCGATGTCGGGCAGCGGTATAACCTTCACATACGACGACGCGCTGGTGGCGCATCTGGTCGAAAAATCCTTCTCTGTAAAGTTCGGCGCGCGCAACCTCAGGCGCGTTTTGCAAAAGGAAGTCGAGGACGCCATAGCCGGGCTTATCATAGACCATTACTCAGAGGCCATTTCGCGTATCCACGCGACCGTTATGGACGGCAAGGCCCTGCTATCATATAATTAAAAGGGGGATCGCGAGAGTGGCGGATATGGGCTCCCTTTTCGGTATACACTCATACGGCAGGCAGGCGCACATCTTCACGATGACCAACCGTCACGGCTGGTCGGTCGATTTGACTAATCTGGGCGCGGCCGTGCGCTCCGTTAACGTGCCCGGCCGCGACGGCCGGATGACCGACGTTGTGGTGTGTCACGGTTCATTTGAGGACTGCATGACAAACAGGCACGACCTCGGCGCGGTTTGCGGACGGATAAGCGGCCGTCTGGGCAAGCCGGGATTCAGGCTGGGCGACCGCTACTGCAAAGTACCCTTGGGACACGGGCGGATGGTTGACGTGAAGCCGTTTTCATGCTCGGTTTGGAAGGCCGAGCCGTCCGCCGGCGACGCCGTTACATTTTCACTGAGCAGCCCGGACGGCGAACAGGGGTTGCCCGGAAACCTTGATGTGGACGTAACCTACACATGGAACGACGAGGGCCGTTTGGGCATAGATTACACGGCCTCCGCCGACGCAGATACGGCCGTCGATCTGTCGTGCAACCTGTTTGTTAACCTTGGGGGCTTCGGCGGCGAGACCATACTTGACCACCGGCTGGCCGTATTCGCGGATTCATATCTGGCCGCCGGCGGCGATATGTGCGTCACGGGGGATATTGTGCCGGTGCGGGGCAAGCCCGTGGACTTGAATTCGCCCGTTACCATAGGCGGGCGGGTCAGCGGCGAGTATTATTTCGCGAATCTGTCGGATTTGCGGGAGGCGGTGGGAGGCGGCGGTTCCTTGGAGGGACAGCCGCGTCTGCGCGCGCGCGTATTCAGCCCGCAGACCGGCATAGGCATGAATATGTATACCGACGGCCCTGTGATTCGTTTGGACACCGGCGCGTCGCTGATGGCGTATCGGGGGAAGCGGGGCGTGCCATGCAAAACTAACGGCGCGCTGTGCGTCGCCGCCGGGATGCCGCCCGACGCGGCGGCCGGCGAGCTGGGGTTCCTTTCGTCTGTTTTGCGCGCGGGCGAGGTATATCGCCGGCGCACGGAATATGTATTTACGGTTGAGAAAGGATGATTGTTATGACGACCGTCACAACGGCGCCGTTCGGGGGCGGCGCGCGCCTGTTCACGCTGAGCGGCGAAAACGGGTATTCGGTCACGCTGACCGACCTCGGCGCGAGTGTGAGGGATATTATTGTGCCCGGGCGGGACGGCAGACCGGTAGACGTGTCGCTGTGTCACGGCTCGTATGAGGATTCCGCGGGCAACGACGGCTACCTTGGCGCGACCTGCGGCCGCGTCGCCAACCGCATACGCGACGGGCGCTTCGAGCTGAACGGCAAGACTTATGAGCTGAACGCCAACTACCCCGGATTCATACTGCACGGCGGCGTGACCGGCTTTAACCACGCCTTGTGGGACGCGCGGATCATACCCGGCGGAGTGGAGTTTAAGCACCGCAGTCCGGACGGCGATCAGGGGTTCCCCGGTGAGCTTGACGCTGCCGTGACCTATACGCTGAGTGACGACGGCGCTTTGGGCATTGACTTCATGGCGGCAAGTGGCGCCGATACCATAGTCAACCTGACCAACCATACATATTTTAACCTGAGCGGCCACGCCGACGGCTCCATAGCCGACCATACCGCGAGGATAGACTGCGACTTCTTTCTGCCCACCGACGAGCTGTCGCGCGTGACGGGCGAGGTGCGCGCCGTGGCGGGTACGGTCATGGATTTCACGCGGCCGCGCCTCTTGGGCGAATGTCTGCATGACGGCGACATTCAGCTCAAAAACGGCAGCGGCGGCTGCGACCACAGCTTCGTTCTGCGGCAGGGAGAGGGCGTGCGCCTGTGCGCGCGCGTCTCGTCGCCCAAAACGGGCGTCGTTTTGGAAACCTATACCGACTATCCGGCGGTGCATCTCTACACGGGCAACATGCTGCTGCCATACAAGGGCAAGGACGGCGCGGTATACGCTAAGCATGGGGCTTTCTGCCTTGAGACGCAGCTGTTCCCGGACTTTATAAGCTGTCCGGCGTTTGAAAAGCATATCCTCAGACCCGGTGAGCCGTACCGTTACCGCACGGTGTATAAATTCGGTATAACAACATAAGCGAATCCCCCGGCCTGACCGGGGGATTACTCTTCAGGACGGCTCGCGCGCGCCCTTCCAGGTGTTCCAAACCGACGCGGCAATGTCGATTAGCGCGGCGGCGGCAAACAAGAACGAGGCAAACATGACTGCCCCTTCCGGCGTTACGTGTGGGATGTTAAGCCCGCGCACTAATTCGCCAAACTCCCGGTTTATCAAATCAGGCCAATGCAGGATATATATAACAAGGCTCAGGCATACGATGTTGTTTATGACGTTCGCGGCGCAAAGGGGCGGAGTCCACTTCGCCCAATACAGCTTTAAGCCGTTCATCAGCAGCTCCAGCGCGCCGAATACAATCAGATACGGGATTAGCCTGTGGAGCGCCGCCTGTGAAAGCGGGTTGATGATTTGCGAATCGCGGACATATACGAACACCCACTCGCCGCAGTATCATCATGACGAATAAGCCTGTGAAAAACACCGTCAGAATAATTCCGACTATGCTTGAGGAGCGCGGGATGTTTCTGCTGTTTTGGCTTGCGAGCGGCGGCAGGTCGGCGGGCTTCCAAGGCTCTTTCTTATATCCGCATTTCTCGGCGATTACAAAAGCGGCCGTGACCCATAGCGCGGCTTGCAGCGCGCCCTCAAACGCCATTCCAAAGGCGCTTAACAATACAATACAGAGCGAGCCGGACGAAAAAGCGGTAAACGCCCCTATAAAAGCTAAAACGCCCGCAACAACCGCGGTCACCGTTTTCAAAACGGAAATGTAGCCGTCAAACATGGCGGGCGAGATTAAATAGCGCGGTTTTTGCCGGTATTGCTCCGCCAGCAAGCGCGGCTCGCCGAGCTTTGTCAGCACGCCGATAATG
>WRLW01000054.1 GCA_009777435.1 Oscillospiraceae bacterium
TGGGGCACGCATGATGCGCTGTACGCGGAGGAAGGCATGTACAGAGAGCTGGTGAGCGTGAATTGAATTGGTTTGAGGATCAGATAAAGAACAGGATACAAAACGACGAGGACGATTTCTCTTCCGCGTTTACCGAGCTGTCCTCCATCGTCATGGGCGAAGCCGCGGCCAAGGCCGGGCTTGTTACATCCCGCCAGAGGATACACAACGCCGTACAGGAGATACTGAAATTCTTCGGGCAGTCCATCATTCCCGTCCCTGAAAACATCACCGGCACGGCTGAGTATATTAACTACTGCCTGAAGCCCTCCGGCATTATGAAGCGCCGGGTGGAGCTGACCGGAAAATGGTGGACGGACGCGACCGGCCCCATGCTCGGCGTTTTGAGAAGCGGCGATACCGTCGCGCTGCTGCCGGGCGGTAAAAACTATACCTATTTCGACTACGAGAGCGGCCGGCGCGTCGCGCTAAACATGGAAACGGCGAAAAACATTGAGACCGCCGCCTATTGCTTCTACAAGCCCTTCCCCAACCGCGAGCTGTCCATATTGGACTTGGTGAAGTATATATTCAAGACAATCACAAGAGGCGACATACTCTTTTACTTTACCGTTCTGTCGGCCACGACGCTTATCGGACTGATACAGCCCAAAATATCCCTGCTGCTGTTTTCGCGTATCATCCCCAGCGGCGACGCAGGCGCTTTATGGCCGCTGGGCATATTGATGCTTTCGCTGGCGTTGGCAACGCAGGTTTTGGCGCTGAGCCAAAGCCTGATTATGAGCCGGCTTACCATGCGGCTCAGCAATACCATAGAGCCGGCTTCCATGATGCGTTTACTCAACCTGCCCGCCGGCTTTTTCAAGAAATACGCCGCGGGCGAGCTGAGCCAGAAGTTTTCGCTTATACCGCTTATATGCAATTCCATCTTCGCGGTCATAACGGGAACGCTGCTGACCTCGCTGTTCTCGCTGGCGTATTTTACGCAGATTGCCAACATAACCCCGGCCTTGTTTGCGCCGTCCATGGTTATCATCGGCGCGACGCTGACCATGAATATCGTCACAACACTGGCAAGCATGAAGATACAGAAAAAAGCGCTGGAAGCCGGAGCCGAGCTTTCCGGCATGACCTATGCCATGCTGTCGGGAATCCAAAAAGTCAAGCTGACCGGCTCTGAAAAACGGATATTCGCGCGGTGGGCAAGCAAATACAAGACGGCGGCCAACTTTACATACAACCCGCCGTTCATCTTGAAATACTCGGCGGTCATCAGCATGGTTATTACCACGGCGGGGCTGGCGGCGGTGTACTTCATCTCCATCATGTCTAAAATCGACGCGGGCGAGTACATGGCTTATAACACCGCCTATGGTATGGTGTCGGCGTCCATACTCTCACTCGGGATGCTGACCACCTTCTTTTCAGGCTTGAAGCCGCAGCTTGACATTGTAGCCCCCATCATGAAAGCCGTGCCTGAAATCAGCGGGAATAAGACGGTGGTTACAAGCCTTGGCGGCGGCGTCGAGGTGCAGAACCTCACTTTTCGATACGATGAAAACGGAAAAAACGTATTGGACGGCATAAACATCAAAATCCGTTCGGGGCAGTATGTCGCCGTCGTCGGCAAGACGGGCTGCGGGAAATCCACTCTTGTGCGGCTGCTGCTGGGCTTCGAGAAACCCAGCAAGGGCGCGGTCTATTACGACGGCAAGGACATCACAAAGCTTGACCTGCCCTCCCTGCGGCGCAGGATTGGCGCGGTTTTACAGAGCGGAAAGCTGTTTACAGGCGATATATATTCAAACATCGTCATATCGGCGCCGCACCTTACGCAGGACGACGCTTGGGAAGCGGCGCGTATAGCCGACATCGCGGGGGATATCGAGGCCATGCCTATGGGTATGCACACCATCATCACCGAGGGCGGCGGCGGCGTATCCGGCGGGCAGAAGCAGCGGCTGATGATTGCGCGCGCGGTTGCGCCTAAACCGAAAATCCTGATTTTCGACGAATCGACAAGCGCGCTTGACAACATTACGCAGAAGCACGTCGCCGACGCGCTCGCGGGGCTGAAATGCACCCGTATAGTCATCGCGCACAGGCTGTCCACCATCAAGGACTGCGACAAAATATATGTGCTTGACGAGGGGAAAATCACCGAGGAAGGGACGTTTGACCAGCTTTATGAGAAGAAAGGGTATTTCCATGAGCTTGTCAGCCGGCAGATGATCCAGAACCCGGAGGACTAACATGGATAAAAATTATGCCGCGGCAGTCCCAAAACGGCGGTTTGGTTGTATAAACGGTTGAGAGGCGTTTTGGGGAGGTGATCGGATGACCGGATTTGAAGAAAGGCTGCGGCTGCTTTTCGACGCGCAGGACTTTTTCAATGACCCGCGTTTGAACGCGATTCTTCAGGAGGAAAGCATCCGAACCCTTGCGGACGACGAGCTTGAGTTTTTGTTTGCCGCCGGAGACCCTTTCGCCGTGCGTGAAAAGGAGGGCGGGCACGGCGATGATGAACAAAAAAAATGACGGGTGCGCCGCCCTTTCCGAACAGATCTTCTCGGCATATAGATCCCGGATATACGGTTACATACACAGTAAGGGCGTACCGTTTTCCGACAGGGACGACATTTTCAGCGAAATCATATCAAAGGCGCTTGTTTACGAGGCGCGTTACGACAGTGAAAAATGTTCGCTCTCCACATGGATCTATATGATTTGCCGCTCGGTGGTCGTTAATTATTTCAAAAAGCAAAGACCGGAACAGCCCTTAGACGAAGCGCTGCCCTCCGACTTCAAATTAGAATACGGCATAGAGTATGAGGCGCAGCTCCAGGAATTGGCGCAAAGCCTTTCGCGTCTGCCGGAGCGCGAAAGAAAAATCATCGTCCTGCGATTTTACAGGGATATGGAATACGGCGGTATCGCAAAGGCGATGAACCTGACGGAAACCAATGTCAGGAAGATTTGCGCAAGGGCAATAGGAAAGCTGAAAGAGAGCATGACCGGCGGCGATTAAACAGAGCGCAAAATTCGCAACCATAAAACCAAACTTTAAGGAGGAACACCGCAATGTCCGAAAAAAGGAAAATGTCAAACGAGGAAGTCTGCGCGAAGCTGACGGTAAAAGGCGCGGGGCGTCAGGCGGAAAAAGTCGAGCTTACCGACGACCAATTAGACGCGGTGGCGGGCGGCGTTGGCGCATACGCCTTTGAAAACACAGACGGCACCGTCGCTATGGCAATGTGCGACAAGAAAGAAACCGATAACGCGCTGTTTCAGTCATGCTTACTGTATACCATGAAATGCCCCTATGCCAGCATGGACGCCACCTCTTGCTACGACTGCGCGCATCTGTCGGTGTGGGGTACGCCGCAAACCGTAAAGTAACGGAATTTTAAGGAGGAACACACACAATGGAAAACGTGAAAAAATTCTATGACGCGCTTGCGTCCGACGAAGCCCTGCGCGGCAGGGCTGACGCCCTGAGCGAAAAGTACGGGGAAACGAAGCCCGACAGGGCGGCCTTGGCCGCGGATTTCATATCCTTTGCCAAAGCCGAGGGCTACGATTTCAGCGAAAAGGATCTGGCCGATTACACAAACCAGCCCTACCCCCTCAGTGACGACGAATTAGACGCCGTATCGGGCGGGGCGAAAGACACGGCGGCTTGTTTTTGCACCTTTGGCGGCGGCGGTACGCAAAACGGGATTACCTGCGCTTGCGTACTCGGCGGCGGCGGAGCGGGCAGCCCCGGCCCGAAGTTGGTATGTCCCATTCTGGGGAGTCCGCATGACTGGGAGGGGAGCATTGGGGGATCGCACGGTATTTGATTCCCCCATCACCTTGCCGGACATAAAAAATCCAAAAAATAAAGGAGAGACGCACATGGGAGACATTAAGAAATTCTACGACGCGCTTGCGTCCGACGAAGCCCTGCGCGGAAGGGCAGCCGCCCTGAGCGCGAAATACGGGGACGAAACCCCCGGCAAGGCGGCCATAGCCGCGGATTTAATAGCTTTCGCCAAAACGGAGGGCTACGATTTCAGCGAAAAGGAACTCGCGGATTACGCCAATCAGCCTTACCCCCTCGGCGACGACGAATTAGACGCCGTTTCGGGCGGCGTAGAGGACACGTATATGTGTGCGTGCCTCATGGGCGGCGGCGGTACGTATCAGGGAGTCACTTGCGCCTGCGTACTCGCCGGCGGCGGTAAGGCTCCTGTTTACCTCGCCTGCGTGGCGGTCGGCGCCGACAAACAGCGGTAGCCGCCGGTAAGAAACCGCGGCCGCAACCCAAAAGCCTAAGGAGGAACACGCACATGGGAGACATTAAGAAATTCTACGACGCGCTTGCGTCCGACGAAGCCCTGCGCGAAAGGGCAGCCGCCATGAGTGAAAAATACGGGGAAGAAAAACCCGGCAAGGCGGCTGTGGCCGCGGATTTAATAGCTTTCGCCAAAGCTGAGGGCTACATATTCAGCGAAAAGGAGCTGGCCGACTACTCCAACCAGCCTTATCCCCTCAGCGACGACGAATTAGACGCCGTATCGGGCGGCGCGAAGGATACTGTCGGATGCGCTTGCGCTGTCGGTGGCGGCGGCACATATCAAGGGGTTACTTGCGCCTGTGTTCTCGGCGGCGGCGGAGCGGGAGATCCCGGCCCGAAGCTGAAATGTGTTATCGCGGGAGACAGCGTGGTTTCTCCTTTCGGCGGAAAAGCGTAAACGCAAAAAGGCAGGTGAGCCTATGTTTTACAAACTAAAAAGCAATTTCGCCCTGCGCGGCTGGGAGAAGCTGCCTTACGCCTTGCGCGATATTAACGGCGGCGGCGTGGGCTTTATCAGTGAGCAGGAATTCCACGCCCTGTCCCTGTGCGACGGGCGGCTGTCGGCCGATTCGCCAATGCTGCTGCCCGTCCATAAGGAAATCATCCAAAAGGCTGTCGAGCGCGGCGTCGTTGAGGAAACCGAACGGCCCGCCGCGCTCGCCCCTCACCAAAAATACCGCCTGCACCCGACGCGCTACATGCATACGGCGCACTGGTCGGTCACAGGGCGGTGTAACTATAAATGCCGTCACTGCTATATGTCCGCGCCCGGCGCGAAATACGGCGAGCTGTCGCATGAGCGGTGCATGAGCATTATAGACGAGCTGCACGGCTGCGGCATCGCGGAAGTCACCCTCACGGGCGGCGAGGCGCTCGTGCGCAAGGATTTCTGGGAGCTTGTGGACAGGCTTCTGGCTTATGGGATCAGGATATCGACCATCTACTCAAACGGCAGGTTAGTTAATAACGGCACCCTCGACGCGTTGGAGCGGCGGCGCATATACCCCGAATTCAACCTGAGCTTCGACGGTATCGGCTGGCATGACTGGCTGCGCGGCGTAGAGGGCGCGGAAAAAGAAGCCGTGGCGGCGTTCAAGCTCTGCCGCGAGCGGGGCTTCCCCACAGGGGCGGAGATGTGCCTGCATAAGCGCAACAGGCACACCCTGCGGGACAGCGTAAATTTCATGGCGTCCCTCGGCGTCTCCCATGTCAAGACAAACCCGGTTTCGGCGTCGGGCGACTGGCTTGATAACGCGGGCGGCGATTCGCTGACCTTGGAGGAACTCTACGAGGTTTACCTTGACTATATCCCCCGGTTTTTCGAGGACGGCGCGCCGATGGGATTACAGCTCGGCGGGTTCTTCATGGCAAGCAAGGGCGAGGACAAATATTGGCTCCCCTCGGTCAAGGCCGGAGGCTCGGAGGACGCGGGACGCCAAACGGTTTGCGCCCACGCGCGCAATGTCATGTACATATCGGCGGAGGGGCGCGTGCTGCCGTGCATGTCGCTGTCAGGGTTAGAAATTCAAAAGGATTTTCCGCTCATACCTGAAATAGGGCTTACGGTCTGCCTGACGGATTCGGCATATTTAAGCCTGATCACGACGACGGTAGACAAGTATATCGAACAGAATACGGAGTGCGCCGCCTGCGAGTGGAAATATCACTGCTGCGCGGGCTGCCGCGCTTCGGCTGTTGACAGGGGCGGCCATTTGATGGGGCCGGATCGGGCGGTCTGCCTGCTTTTCAAAGGCGGCTACATCCCCCGCGTACTGGAAGCCGCGAAGGGATATACATGCTTAAACTATGGCAAAAAAGCACAAAGCGAAAAAACGCCAAAATTATAGGGAAAGGTACACCATAAAGATGGATTTTGCAACGCGTGAAACGTACCGGGAGCATTTGCGGGAACGTAAGGAGCATCATTTCGGGTATCCGTATAATCTGAGCTTTTCTTACTCGGAACACGCCTATTTACTGGACTATCTGATCAACAACCTCGGCGACCCGTACAGGCCGTCTAACTATGGGCAGGACAGCCGGGAGTTTGAGAAATCGGTAGTGAGCTACTTTTCAAAATTGTGGCTCTTCGAGGATTGCTGGGGCTACATAACCTCGAGCGGGACGGAAGGAAACCTCGCCGCGCTAATATACGGAAAGGTATCTCTCGACAATCCCGTTGTGTATTACTCAAAGGATACGCATTATTCCATCGGGAAAGGGTGCAGGGCATATTCGCTTGAATCCGTGCCGGTCGATTCGCAGCCCCACGGAGAGATAGATTATGGCAGTTTGCAAAGCGCGCTGTATGAACACCGGAACCGCGACGCCATTATTATATGCAACATTTCAACCACCTTTCGCGGGGCCTATGACTCGGCGCCCAAAATCCTCTCCCTGTGTGAAAACGCGGGGATTGCGCGCGGCCGTGTATTTCTGCACGGCGACGGGGCGCTGGGCGGGATGATTATGCCGTTTGTTGAGCGGGCGGATGAGCTGTATCAAGTAAAAGGCTCCGAGTTTTTCGACAGCATTTCGGTTTCGGGACATAAAATGCCCGGTCTCCCCGTGCCGTGCGGCGTAATCTTGGCGAGAAAATCCTGTGTTGAAAAATTTGGCAGGGAAATCGAGTATCTTAACTCCACGGATACGACCTTGAACGGTTCGAGAAACGGTCTGGCCGCCGTATTGCTCTTTCACTCATTAACGGGGGTGTCGGTTCACGAATGGCGCAAAACCATTCAAACGTGTTTGGAATTGGCCGGCTATTTGAGCCGCTCGCTAAATGAGCGCGGGGTCAGGGCGACAATAAATAAATATTCAAATACGGTTTGCTTCAAAAAACCGACGGAGCCTTTCATAAAAAAATGGCAGCTTGCGTGTCTCAAGGATGAAGCCCATGCCATCATTATGCCCAATCACGGCAGAGAACAGATCGATATTTTCGCGTCTGAGCTGGCGGCGGAATTTCCGCGTAAATAATGCTGGGGAGGTGGAAAGCCATTTCCATAAGATTAAAAATCTTGGCAATCGTGCTGGGCTTTTTCACGCTTATCGCGGCGGCGTTCGCCGTCTACTCGGTAATCACAACGGCCAATTACCGGCAGCTCCGCACGGATGAGGTATCGGGAATCGTCGCCTTTGAGAGCGAGCGTGTGGGAAAGGTCATCGCGGAAATGGAGCGCAACGCCGTTGACCTCGCGCTGGCGGGCAGACAGTTTTATCTGTCCGGCGAACGCCCCGCCGAGCTTGGAGTGTCTGTTTCGGTCGAGAATTTCAGCGCGTTTCCGGCGGCGGTAGGCGGCGGTATATGGTATGAGCCTTACGCGTTGGACGCCCATACGCGCCGGGTGTGCTACTACGCGTTTTACGACCCCGATACGGGCGCCGTACACCATGACCCCGATTTTGAAACGGAGGAGTACGATTACCACACGCAGATGTGGTATACAACCATCTCCGCCGGGCTTGAGGCGGAGTACGGCGTTGTATGGACGCCGCCCTACATTGACGACGCCGGAACAAACGCCCTTATGACCACGGTGGGCGCGGGCATTTATGACGGGGACGGCCGGCTTGCGGGCATATCCACCGTCGATTGGGAGATACAGAGCATGGTGGACAGGCTGTCCGCCATCAAACCGACGGCAGGCAGCTTTGTCCTGCTCGCCTCGCCGAAAGACGACTATATCATATCAGACACACAGGAAAGCGAAACGGGCATTGCGGGCGAATCCCTTCGGACGCTCCCGTGGTATGGCGAGCTGCGGTTTGCCGGCGACGACACCGTTAGTATAGGAGGCTTTACAGATAACGGAACCGAGTACATATCCTTTTCGCGCATGTTCGGCAACGGCTGGCTGTTTTCCATACAGATACCGGCCCAAGAGATTTTCGCGGAAATCGAAACGCGCAACAATCAGTTCACAGTCATTATCGCCGGTTCGTTTCTGACGCTGCTTGTGCTGACGGCCTATCTGCTGTCCCTGCTCATTAACCGCCCCTTGCGCAAGCTGACGTCCGGCGTATCGGAATTGGGCGGCGGCAATCTCGATAAGCAGATCGAGATACGCTCAAGAGACGAGTTCGGTACGCTGGCGGCGGCGTTTAATAAAATGACGGTTGACCTGAAAGAGTCCATAGAGCAAAACGCGCGGGAGCGCGCCGAGAAGGAACGCATCGGCGCGGAGCTTAACGTCGCCACGCAGATACAGGCGTCTATGCTGCCCTGCATA
>WRLW01000055.1 GCA_009777435.1 Oscillospiraceae bacterium
TATATCCTCCGGCGTGTCCGGCGGGTCGCCGCCGTCTGAGAAGCTGGCCTCGGCGGCGCGGGTGGGGCCTTCCATCGCGGTTTTCCAGGGGGTCGAGCCGTAGACGGCGGCGCCGTTGGTTTTGAGCCATTTCCCGACCTCGCGGAGGATTACGGCGTCCTGTTCGGCAAGCGTGCCGTCGGCCTTGGGGCCGACGTTGAGCAGCAAAGCGCCGTTTTTGCTTACAACGTCGATCAGGTTTTGTATGACGGCCGCCGGCGGCTTATAGTCATTTTGTTCGGTGTGGCACCAGCTATTGCGCGCCGTGGAGGTGCAGGACTGCCACAGAAACGGCTTGGCGTCGGCGAAGCCGCCGCGCTCCATATCGGGTATCCCGCAGCCGAACGGCAGGGAGTCGTCTTTATAGGCGACGGCGGGCGCAAATCCCCACTCGGCCGCGCGGTTGTAGTAATACGCGATGAAGCGCCGCAGTGAGGGCTTGAACGAGTGGTGCTTGACCCACCAGTCAAAATACAGCAGGCGCGGGCGGTAATTGTCAACCAGCTCAACACAGCGGGCAAGCCAGTCGTTTATGAACTCAGGCGACGGCGGCGGGCCGGCGTAAATGTCGTGATGATGCGGCTCGGGCATTGACGGCCAGTACATATCATGACGCTCCGGCTCCTTTATGTCGCTGTCAAATTCCCGGCCGTGGCTTAAAAACCACCAATGCTCGGCGCGGTGCGACGACGCGCAGCGCGTGACGCCACGTTTATCGCAGGCGCTGAGCAGTTCGCCCAGCACATCGCGCCCGGGGCCCATTTCACAGGTGTTCCAGCGCGACAGCCCGCTGCGGTACATCTGAAAGCCGTCGTGATGCTCAGCGACCGGCGCCACATACCTTGCGCCCGCCTCCGAAAAGGCGTCCGCCCACGCCTCCGGCTCAAATTTCTCGGCCTTGAACAGCGGGATGAAGTCTTTGTACCCGAAGCGCTTGTGCGGGCCGTAGGTCTTGACATGATGCTCAAACTCGCCGGTGTCCCGCATGTACATGTTGCGCGCGTACCACTCGTTGGCGTATGCGGCAACGCTGTAGAGGCCCCAGTGGACGAAAATGCCGAATTTTCCGTCGCGCAGCCATCGCGGCGGCGTATACCCGGACAGCGAGCCCCAGTCGTCGGCATAAGGGCCGTTTGCTATCACGGCGTCAACTGTTTTGAGAATTGCGTCCATACGGTTTTCCTCCTTTGGTAACGGCGCGCCGAGGCCCGCCTTTACCTGTGTCTATTATAACTCTAAAGGCCCCTACGCGAGTTAGCTTCGGCAAACAGCGCCGCGAAGCCGCGTAACTCGTTCACGCGTGGAGCGCAAGTCTTGAGGCTTGTCTGCGTGTTCGAGCGGAATAAACCAGTGGCCGCCGACCTTGACAGCGCCCATCACGCGTCCCTGCGACAGCAAGTGCCGCACGGCCCGAGGCGTAACGCCCCAGTCAAAGGCGGCTTCTTTGGTTGTGAAATAATCCAGCATGTGGCTAAACCTCCTGTGCGAGCGGCGTTGTTGGCCGCAAAGGGAAGCTTACCCCTCGCTCCAACAGGGCAACCGCCCCCTGTCTCGGCCGCTAAACTCGCTTCGCTCAGACAAGCGCGGCCTCGGCCGGCGGCGGCCGCCCTGTCTCCGCTTGCCGTGTGGCAGCCTGTCTCCGAATGGCAGCCTGTCTCCGAATGGCAGCCTGTCTCCGAATGGCAGCCTGTCTCCGAATGGCAGCCTGTCTCCGAATGGCAGCTTGTCTCCGAATGGCAGCTTGTCTCCGAATGGCAGCTTGTCTCCGAATGGCAGCTTGTCTCCGAATGGCAGCTTGTCTCAAAACTGAGACAGCCGCTCTCCGCTCTTTTCAGTGTACCGCCTCAAGCCGCCGCAGTCAAGGGTTTCACAAGCGCCGCTTCGCGCCGCCCTTGACTGCGGCGTCTTTCGCCGGTGGCTTCCACATGCGCGGAGAAAGCGCAGAAAGGAAGCGAGAACATGAAGCGAAAGAGCAAGGGCCAGAACAGGCTGAGAGACCTCGTATTTGAACGGGACAGTTACACATGCGTACTGTGCAGAAAGGCGGCCACAGACCTACACCACGTCATACCACGCAGACACGGCGGCCAAGACTTGCCGCAGAACCTTGTAAGCCTGTGCCGTATGCACCACGACCTTGTACACGGCGTACGGTGGATGGAACTGCCTGAGGACGCGCACACGAAAGAGGAAGCGGAACAAACGTTGTTCGAGTACGTTATGGACTGCCACGCGCACCTGTGGGAGAAGCCGTACTTCTGGGAAGTCTAACGACTTCCCTCTGCTTGACGCCGTTACTCAGCTTATGGCGTGTACGCTGTGTATAACTTGTGGAGAAGTCTTGAGGCGTCTCACCGCTGAGGCGTGTTAAAAGGAACCCACCCAGAGTGGCGTGTCGCGCCGGCCCTGCGTGCCGCCGCTCGCGCCCCTCTACCCTCGCGATGAACAAGCCGCGCCGGGCGCGTCCTGCGCCCTTTGCGGTTCGCCTGTCGGCCTTGTTCCGCTCCCAAGGACGCGGGGAGACGGCCCGCCTTTACCTGTGTCTATTATAACTCCAAAGCCGGGTATAAGCAAAAAAATATTTTAGGGCAGGCGCTTATAAACAGGTGTCGGAAAACCTCGAAAGACGGCGTATTTATAGTTTACCCGCGTTTGACCCGGAGCCGAGTCCCTCACGTCGGTAACAGCGGGCGTTCGCCCAAAATATAATAACACACAAGCACTTTTGCGCATGTTTTTCTAACCGGTTTGGATGCGCGACTATAATATTTGAGGTGATCAGCTTGAGCAAAGACTATCTGAGCTACGGAGAAATCATCAAGGAGATCGAAAGAAACGGCGGCCCCGCCGCTCCGTGCCATTCAAGTCAATGTACATGTTACTGCGTAGGCCCCAAAGGAGAGCGCGGCCCGAGGGGCGAGCGCGGCGAAATGGGGCCGAGGGGCGAACGCGGGGAACGCGGCCCGCAGGGTGAGCGCGGCGAAGAGGGCATTAGAGGCGAACGCGGCGAGCAAGGCCCGCAGAGTGAACGCGGGCTGCCGGGTGAACGCGGCGAGCGCGGCCCGCAAGGCGAACGTGGAGAACGCGGCGAGCGCGGCCCGCAGGGCGAGCGCGGAGAGCAGGGGCTTGAAGGCGAACGCGGCGAACGTGGAGAACGCGGCGAGCGCGGCCCGCAGGGTGAGCGCGGCGAAGAAGGCCCCAGAGGCGAACGCGGCGGGCAGGGCACGGAAGGCGAGCGCGGAGAGCGCGGCCCGCAGGGTGAACGCGGTGAACGCGGCGAGCAAGGCCCGGAGGGCAGGCCGGGAGAACGCGGTCTGATCGGCGAGCGCGGAGAGCAAGGGCCTGAGGGAGAGCGCGGAGAACGCGGTGAGCGTGGCGAGCGCGGAGAACGGGGCGAACGCGGCGAGCGCGGCACTCAAGGGGAACGCGGCGAACGCGGGCCGCAGGGAGAGCGCGGTGAGCGCGGCGAACAAGGGCCTGAGGGCGCGGCGGCCTTTGGGGACTACGCTTATGTCTACAACACTTCAACCAGAACCATCCGAGTGGACGGCGAAATAGCGTTCGACCACAACGGGCCTATAACGGGAGCCATCGCGCATAAACCGGACACGGCTGAAATTCTCCTTCGCGAGGGCGGCGTCTACAGCGCGTGGTTCCAGATACACGCGTTTGAGCCTAATCAAATCTCTCTGTTTTTGAACGGCTCGCCCATAAAGTCAACATATGGCATTGATAACTGCAAGTCCTTAAACGCGGGCATGGTAATATTTGAGGCCAAGGCGGGCGACGTGCTGACCCTGCGCAATTACAGGAGCTATTCCCAGATAAACCTTCAGGAAATGGAGGGCGGCAGGCAGCAAAGCGTCAACGCTTCGGTGATAGTCCAGCGGATAAACAAAGCGTGCCGTCATAACCGGGGAGAATAACGCTCCCTGAAACAAACGGGCGCCGGGGACAAGGCCGGCGTCCGTTTTTGTCATGCCGCATCCCGTTTTCCAATTTTGTTTACAAGCCGCCGCCCCATGTGTTATAATGCCCAAAACGGGGGTACGCAAGTTTGGGGAAGGATGACGTTAAATGGGCAAAGTCGCGGTTATTACGGACAGCAACAGCGGCATAACGCAGGAGGAGGCGAAGCGGCTCGGGCTGAGCGTGCTGCCTATGCCGTTTATGGTTGACGGCGTTTGGTATATGGAGGGCATAGACCTTACCGCGGATATGTTTTTCCAGAAGCTTATCGAGGGCGCCGATATTTCCACGTCGAAGCCGTCAATCGGTATGCTTACCGAGCTTTGGGACGAGGTGCTTGAGACGCATGACGAGATTGTGTATATACCTATGTCCAGCAGTCTCAGCTCGTCTTACGAGTCGGCAGTCATGATAGCCGAGGAATATGACGGCAAGGTGCAGGTGGTCAACAACCAGCGCATTTCGGTCACGCAGCGGCAGTCGGCCATAGACGCGCTCGAAATGGCCGGCGCGGGGAAGAGCGCCGCGCAGATCAGGCAATATCTGGAGGATGTCAAGTTTGACTCAAGCATATATATAATGCTCGACACGCTCAAATACATAAAAAAAGGCGGGCGCATAACGCCGGCCGGCGCGGCCATAGGCTCGCTGCTCAACATAAAGGCGGTTTTGCAGATACAGGGCGACAAGCTGGACAAATACGCAGTCGCGTTCTCGTCCAAGCAGGCCCGCGGCATAATGACGGACGCCATACGCAAGGATTTCACGGCCCGCTTCGCGGATTTCGCCGGCCCCGGCCGCATGTGGCTGCAGGTGGCCTATACATATGACCTCGAGGCCGCCGAGAGCTTCAAGGCCGAGCTGGGCGCGGCGTTCCCGGATTACGATATATACCTTGCCCCGCTGGCGCTGAGCGTTTCATGCCATATCGGCCCGAACTCGCTCGCCGTCGCGTGCTGCAAAAAAATTGACTGCATATAAAGAGGACTGATTATGAAAAGCAGATTTTCGTCCCGCAAAATCGCCTACGCGTCGATAATAGCCGCCATATACGCGGCGGTGACTCTTGCCGTCGCGCCTTACTCGTTCGGCCCGGTGCAGGTGCGCTTCGCCGAAGCGCTGACCGTGCTTCCGTTCTTTATGCCGGAGGCCATACCCGGGCTGTTTATCGGATGCCTGCTGGCAAACGCCGGCGGCGTCGCTCTGGGCGTGACCACCGGGCTGGACGTTATCGTGGGGCCGATCGCCACGCTTATGGCCGCGCTGCTCACGCGCCGCGCCCAAAAGCTGTGGCTGGCGCCGCTGCCGCCCGTGCTGGTAAACGCCGTCGTCATCGGCATGATGCTGGCGGTAACGCTTACCCCGGAAGCCGTGCGGGCGTCGTTCCCGCTGTTCGCGGCCGAGATAGCCGCCGGTCAGGCCGTGGCGTGTTACGGCTGCGGCATACCGCTGATGCTGGCGCTCAAAAAGACCGGGAGACTGCTGGAAAGGGACGCTTAGGGCGTCCATAAGGCCTCGTATGAAGGGTGGGTATGGCTATGGCGCGCTATGGCTTTACGGGCGGTATGCCCGAAACCAAGATACTGTTACTGTACGCGCTGAGCTTCATACCGCTGCCTGTGACGCTTGAGAATATCCTTGAGGTCGTGACGCTTGACGAGCGCGTGGATTATTTTGTGCTGTGCCAGGCGCTGTATGAGATGGTGGACAGCGGGCATGTGATAGCCAGCGACGAGAACAACGTTAAAGGGTTCACCATCTCGCCGCGCGGCTACGAGGCCGGCGCGCTCATGGATAACCAATTGCCCGCCGCCTTCAAGACCGTCGTGCGGCGCGCGGCCCATATGCTGAACGACCGCGTGGAGCGCGATAAGCTGGTCACTACCGAGGCGTTCATACGCGGCGGCCTGCCGGCCATATGCTGTGAGATGACCGACGGAACGGATCCGATACTGCATATCGAGCTGATGCTGGGCGACGCGTCGCAGGGCGTGCAAATAGCCAAGAACTTCAAAAAGAGCGCGGAGAAGATATACAACAGGATTCTGGAAATAATGATGGAGGAATAAGGGCGGCCGAGGTCTCCTGCCGGAGAGCCGGGCCGCCCTTATTTTTTATGTGCTTTTATTCGTTCAGGAACCGTTCGAGAGCCTCTATGGTCTGCGGGCCGGCGGCGTGTTCCATGCGGCAGGCGTCATGCTCCGCCACATCCTCGGGCAGATACAGGCGCTCGGTCAGAAACCGCTTGAACAGCGTGTGGCGGTGATATACCTCGCGCGCGAGCCGTATGCCCGCCTCGGTCAGGGACAGCGTTCCGTAGCGCTGATGCGTTATCAGACCTTCCTCGCTCAGCGAATGTACGGCGCGCGATACGCTGGCCTTTGTCAGGCCCAGCCGCTGCGCGATATCGGTCAGACGCACCGGGTCGCGCGCGTCGCCCAGCGCGTATATGGCCTCGATATAATCCTCCATTGATGGCGTCACGGCGGCGGCTCCTTTCGTTTCATAATACCGGCATTATATCAATAATTTAAGGCTTTGTCAAAACCAGCCGAACAGACCGGCCGCCGCCAGCGCGAGCCGGTATGTAAGAAACGCGAACACCCACGCGACGCCGGTCTGCCACCCGACGGCCGCCAGCGTCAGCTTCCAGCCGCCCAGCTCGCGCTTTATGGCGGCCAGCGCGGCCACGCAAGGCATACACAGCAGGTTGAATACCATAAAGCTAAGGCCCGACGCCGGGGAAAAACGCCCGGCCAGCGTGCCGGGCAGAGCCTCCGCCGTCACGCCGTATACCACGGCCAGCGTGCCGACGACGGCTTCTTTAGCGGTCAGGCCGGTCAGTATGGCGGTCACAGACTGCCAGTTGCCGAAGCCGAGCGGCGCGAAAAACCATGACAGCCGCCCGCCTATGGCCGCCAGCATACTATGCTCGGCGTCGGCTATGCGCAGGCTGAAATTGAAGTTGCGCAGGAACCAGATGACCATCGAACCCGCGAAGATAAGCGTAAACGCGCGCCTTATGAAATCGGCGGCCTTTTGGCCGAGCAGCGATAACACTGTGCGCGGCGTCGGCAGCCGGTAAGGCGGCAGCTCCATGATAAACTGCGAAACGCCGCCGCGGAACGCGCCCGATCTGTCGAGCAGCGCGGCGGAGATAACGGCGGCGGCCACGCCCGTCAGGTAAACGGCGACAAAAACGAGCGCGCGGTATCTGCTGAAAAGCGCGGCGGTGAGCATAGCGTATATGGGTACCTTCGCGCCGCACGACATGAAAGGCGTCACAAAGACGGTCAGCCGCCGGTCGTGTTCGTTTTGCATCGTGCGCGACGACATCACGGCGGGAACGGTACACCCGAAGCCTATGACCATGGGTATGACCGAGCGGCCCGACAGCCCGAGCCGCTTTAGCGGCCTGTCGAGGACGTAGGCGGCGCGCGCCATATAGCCGCTGTCCTCCAGCAGCGACAGGCATAAAAACAGCGTCAGTATGACGGGCAGGAAGCTCAGCACGGCGCCTATGCCGGCCATAACGCCGTCGATAAGCAGGCCGCGCGTCCACTCGGAAGCGCCCGCGCTCGTCAGCGCGTCCGACGCCCGATCCTTGAGCGCGTCCAGCAGCCGCGCGAAGCCGTCGGCAGGCAGGGAGCCGACCGGCCCGAACGTTATCCAGAACACGGCGGCTATGATGGCGGCAAAAATGGGCAGCGCCCATATCCTGTGCGTAAGTATATCGTCTATCCTGTTGGAAAGCGTCGGAGAATCAGGCGGGCCGCGCCTTGCCAAGCATTGCTCCGCGACGCGCTCAATGAAGCGGTAGCGCGCGTCGGCGAGCGCGGCGTCGGATTCCATGCCCAGTTTATGCTCGGCCATATCAACGATTTCGGTGATAACATGCAGCTCCTCGGCCGTGAGCCCAAGACATTCGCGCATGGAGTCGTCCCGCTCAAACAGTCCCATAGCCGCGTATCGCCTGCGCGTTGTTTTTGCCTCGATAAGAAAGCTGATGGCGTGTACGGCCTCGTGTACCGGGCCGGCGCATATGTCCCCGATGGCGGGCGGTATGCCGCCGCGGCACACATGCGCCGCGCGCCGCGCCAGCCTGTCCACGCCCGCGCCCGTGCGTGCCGATATGGGGACGACGGGTATGCCGAGCAGATCTTCCAGCACGTCGGCGCGGAGCATGTCCCCGCTGCGCTCAAGGTCGTCCATCATGTTGAGGGCTATGACCATAGGAAGGCCAAGCTCGGCCAGTTGAAGCGTCAGATACAGGTTGCGCTGCAGATTGGTCGCGTCCACGATGTTTATTATGGCGTCGGTATGCCCGTCCATAATAAAGTTGCGCGTGATTATCTCCTCGTATGAATAAGGCGACAGCGAGTACACGCCGGGCAGATCGACCAGCACCATACCGCTCTCGTTTTTAAGCGAGCCTTCTTTCTTCTCGACCGTAACTCCCGGAAAGTTGCCGACGCGCTGGCTCGAAC
>WRLW01000056.1 GCA_009777435.1 Oscillospiraceae bacterium
TGCCCGACATATCCAACAGCCTGTCCGTCAGACTGGAGGCCATAATCGTGGCCGCGCCGTCCGAGCTTCAGGAATTCCTGCGCTCAAGCGCGGACAGGCTCTTGCGCGACGGAATATCCATACCGTCCTCCCTTTACACTTGGTTAGGCGGCATGGCGACAGGCATCGCGAGCGCGCTGCCGGCCGCCATGCTGTTCATAGTCGCGCTAACGCTGTCGATGTACATGATTTCGTCCGATTACCTGCGCGTCGCGGGCTTTCTGGTAAAGCAGCTGCCGCCGAAATGGCGGCAGCGCGTGCTGGAATCAAAAAACCATATGACGGCCACCTTGGGCAAATGGCTAAAGGCTCAATGCTCGCTGGCGGGCGTCACGTCCACTCAGGCGCTGGCCGGACTGCTCATACTGCGCGTCGATTACGCGCTGATAATAACCATTGTAATCGCCATAGTGGACTTACTGCCCGTCGTCGGAAGCGGCACGGTTCTGATACCGTGGGGCGCCGTCTGCCTGCTGATAGGCGACGTGCGGCGCGGCGCCGGGCTGATGGTCTTATGGGCTGTTATAACCGTCGTGCGCGGCGTTATGGAGCCTCGGCTGGTAGGACGCCACATCGGCCTGCACCCACTCGCTTCGCTGATATGTATGTACGCCGGGTTTAAGCTGATGGGCGTAGCCGGTATGCTGCTGTTTCCGATGCTCGCCGTTTTACTCGCGCAGCTTCAGGAGTGGGAGTATGTGAAGCTGTGGAAAAGGGAGTAGTCAAGAGGAAGCGCCGCCCGTCCGCTTGCGGCGTAAAAACACCCCAATGGCCGCCGCGAGCGCCGCCAATATAACTCCTGTCAGAATCAGCGCGACAGGCCCGGGGCCATATTTTTCGTCCCCTGTACCCGTTTCGGGAGCCGCGGCCGTTCCGTCCCCGTCGCGCTGGGCCAGCACAAAGCCCGTGAGCGGAGGCAGAATCAGTTCGTCATTTTCCACACGCCCGGCAGCCTCGGTTCCGGCGCCCTCGCCGTTAACGAGAATATCCCATCCCTCCGCCGGCAGCGTAACAATATGATCGGTGCTGTCGGTGTTGACGGCTACCAGCAATGTCTGCCCGCCCCCGGCGGTCTCAAGCGTATACGCCAGCAGGCGCGGTTCGGTCGGCAAAAAGGTTATGGCGTCCGCGATTTCGTCCGCCGTCCGCAGACGGAAATGGGGATAGGCTTTCCGAAGGGCAATCAGGCCCTTGTAGTATTCAAACAAATCGTTGTATTCGGATTTCCGTCCCCATTCCAGACGGTTGATGGCGTCCGGTGATTTATAGCTGTTATGATCCCCGTATTTTGTCCGCGCGAACTCCTCGCCCGCCTGAAAGAACGGGATCCCCTGTGAGCTAAAGACTAAAAGCGCCGAGAGCTTGTTCATGCGAAGATATTCAGCCTCACCTAAATCAGGGCGCGAGGCTTTGAATTTATCCCAAAGGGTAAGGTTGTCATGAGCCGACGCGTAGGTGATGGTCTGCGAAGGGGCCGCCGCCCACGGCGCGTCCGAATAGGAGACCTTAGAATAGTCCACTTGCGGGTGGAGGCAGGAGGCGGCTATGCCAAACATAACGTCCTCACGCCTGCCTAAGTTGCCGCCCACAAATCCCGGCTCGGTCTCGTTAAAGACATGCCCCTTGATCCCGTCCCGGATATCGTCGGAAAAAGCGGCGATCCGCTCATTAAGCATGGAGGTATTCGCCTTGTTTGCCTGAAGCTCCTCGGCAAGGGGCGTACCGCCCGCGTGCCAGCCCTCGCCGTAAACTAAGATGGTGGGGTCTATTTCATCCAGCGCGGCGCGGACGGCGTTCATGGTCTCTATATCGTGCAGGGCCATCAGGTCAAAGCGGAACCCGTCGATGTGATATTCCTTCGCCCAGTATATCACCGAGTCAACAATCAGCTTGCGCACCATCGCCCGCTCCGAGGCCGTCTCATTGCCGCAGCCGGAGCCGTTGGCAAAACCGCCCGCGTCGTTCATACGGTAGTAATATTCCGGCGTCAGCTTGTTCAGATTACTGTCGGCCGTCGCGCCCGTGTGGTTGTAAACCACGTCCATCACGACCCGCAGCCCGTTTTTGTGCAGGCTCTGCACCATCCGCTTAAACTCAGTTATCCGCACATGGCCGTTATAAGGGTCGGTGGAATATGAGCCTTCCGGCAGGTTGTAGTTTTCGGGGTCATATCCCCAGTTGAAATCGTTCCGCTCCAAAAATCTTTCGTCGATACTGCGATAGTCAAAGACAGGCAGTAAATGCACATGGGTCACGCCAAGCTCAACCATATGGTCAATCCCGGTCGCAAGCCCTTCGGGGCTTTTTGTCCCCTCCTCTGTAAAGGCTAAATACTTGCCTTTGTTGGCTATGCCCGAGCTTTCGGACATTGACAAATCGCGGACATGCAGTTCATATATAACGGCGTCGGTGGGATGCTCAAAGGGCGGGGCTTTGTCGTTCTCCCAGCCGGGCGGGTCGGCCGAGGGCAGGTTTACGACCATACCGCGCTTGCCGTTGACGCCGGCCGCTCTGGCGTAAGGGTCAACGGCCTCATTCTCCGCGCCGTTAACGTTTACGGTATAGGTGTAGTAAACGCCGTCGAGGTCTCCCGGCTTTACCGCCTCCCAAACGCCGCTTCCCTTGCGCTCCATATCTATGATTTCCGACGCGTCGGACTTATCTCCGTCGGGATAAAGATTCACGCGGGCATTGACCGCCGTCGGCGCCCAGAGCCGGAAGGTGGTTTCGCTTTGTGTGTAAAGCGCTCCGAGTTCACCGTCGAAAGTATACATCCCCTCAAACCCCTCACTCGAGAACAGGGCGCTGCTCAACGCGACGCCAAGCTCCCCGTATCCCTCAAACGCGGCGGTATACATTTCGGAAAGGGAAAAAGCTCCGCCGCCGGGCGACATGACAAAGGCCGTCGCGTAGCCCGGTTCTATCTCGCCGTAGACCGGATCAACAAGCTCCGCCGCCGGCGCGCCCGCGCCGGCGATATTTCCGCCCGCGTCGAGTACCGCGCCGAATCCTTCGGCGCCGGCGAGCGTGAGCGGGTATGACAGCCTTATGAATATTTCCTCAGGGCTGCCGAGACGGGCTTCGGTTATTCTTTTCTCCAAAGAGAGTTCATCCTCCGCGTAGCCCGGGCGGCTCCGCCCCTGCACAATATAAATATTAAGGATATATTCCCCCTCCCCTGCCGGGAGGGCCTTGCCTGTCTGTATCTCAAACTCGTCGCTTCCGGCTGTAAAGGTAAGCTTCTGCCTGCTGTTTACGCCGTTCAGATAGCTCCTGTAGGTCACGCCGAACTCGCTCGCGCCGGTATCTTGCACGGAGACCGCCGCGCCGTCAAGGAGAAAATACGGCTCGTCCAGTTCATAAGCGCCGTCGTAGCGGTGACGGTGTACGTTGATTTCCAGCGCGTCAAACTCCATGGTTACGCCATAGCCCTCCGGCGGGTCATATAAAAATTCCGATTCCCCGGTAAAAACCCATATCTCACTGCCAAGCGTCAAGTCAATAAAGCGATCCTCCGACACGTCCTTTTCCCATGAGTCGGTGCGCACAATAAAGCCGACGCTGGTATCCACGCCGGATACCGTAAACGAGGCGACCTTCCCGAAATCATCCTCGCCGTTGAAGGGATAGGCGGCGCCGTCCTTTCCGGCGGCCCACGACCATATGTTCCACTTTTCATAGTCGCCGTCGCCGCGCTGGTAGTGTATGATAATTTCCGCGTCCGCGGCCCGCGAAACGACGGGCGCGCACACCACCAGCAGCAGGGCCGCGAGACACAGCGATATCGTCCGTTTCATGAAAAACACCCTCCTACACAGTCTTGGGAACGTTTCCGACAATACTTACTGTACCACGAGATATGCCCTTTGTCAATGCTTTGCCGTGGCGAACGAGAATATATTTTGTTCTATTTGCACAAAATTACTCTTGACATATATAAAATTCATGCTATAATGGTACATGGAAGCGTTACCGGAGAATTTGCCGGTCTTACTCGGAGGAAAGTATATGCAGGAGAATGTGAATATTTATGACATCGCGAAATATTCAGGGGTAAGCACAAGCACCGTTTCAAGGGTTCTTAACGGGCACCGGGATGTCAGCCTTAAAACGCGCGCCCTCGTGCTGCAAACAATTAAGGACTACGCTTATATCCCAAACAACAGCGCCCGGAACCTCCCCTGCTCGTCTACCAAGGCCGTTGGGGTGGTCGTGGCCGGGGTCACAAACCCGTTTTTCGCTTATATGATCTCCATCATACAGACGGAGCTTAAGAAAAACAGCTACATGACCATCCTCCAAAATCACGACCCGAAATCAGACGCCGACATAGTGGACACGGCGGTTGGTCTATACAAGGAAAAGCGCCCGGAGGGCTTGCTGTTTTTGGGCGGCGACTTCGAGAGGAAGCACCAGATGCTGCGCCTTGTTAAGATACCGATAGTTCTGGTTACTACTACGATCCGCGCCGAGTGTGAGCGCTCATGGTTTTCCAGCATAACCGTCGATGACGAGCGCGAGGCTTTCAATATAGCGAACTATATCTGCAGTAAGGGTCATAAGCGCATAGCGGTTATCGGCAACCACCTGCTGCGCAAAAAAGGGCTTGACGACGCCTTGCGTGAGCGAGGCATAAGCGCGGCGGAAATTCGTATTGAGTATGGGGTGGCCTTTTCTTACGAGGCCGGCTATTTGGCGGCAAAAAGGCTTTTGGAAAGCGGCTCGTACACCTGTATACTGTGCTTTACCGATATTTTAGCCATCGGAGCCATGAAGGCGATCCGGGAAAAGGGTCTTGATATACCCGGCGACATATCCGTTATAGGCTTTGACGGTATTGAAATCGGCGAATATGTCAGCCCCATGCTTACCACGGTTAAGCAGCCCGCCGAGGGAATGGCCAGACAGAGCGTCTCGGTTCTGTTCGGGGCCATGCAGTACGACGCGCCGCATATGCACATGGTCATGCCGACCACGTTGATAGAAGGGGGAAGCTTCGGCCCTGCCGCCGAATAATCGCCGTCAGCGCGATTCCCATTTTGTTTGCTGTTTTTACGCGATAGCGTAAAAATGGACAATATAGGGGCAAACGCCCCGGAAAGAAGGCGAAATTATGAAAAAACTGCTTGCCCTCACCCTTGCCGCCTTGATGGTGCTGGCTTTTGCCGCGGGCTGCGCCAGCGAAAGCCCTGCACCGCCCGCATCAGGAGGAAACGATAACAACGCATCGAGCGGCGGCGGCAACGACAACCAAGCCGGAAGCGGAGGCGGAGGCGACCTCACAGAGGACAAAATAACGCTGAAGTTCTGGGAATCCGAGACAGAAGGCTCCGTATTTATGAAATACGCGGCCGAAGAGTTCACCAAGCTGTACCCCAACATTGAGTTTGAGTTTGAACCCGTCGCGCATACCGACGCCACACAGAAAATCATACTTGACGGCCCGGCCGGCGTAGGCCCCGACGTATTCGCCATCCCCCATGACATGCTCGGCGCCAATGTCAGCGGCGGCACAGTGCTGCCCAGCCCCAACGCCGGCTATGTCCAGAACAACTTCGTATCCGCCGCGGTTACCGGCGCCACATATGGCGGGACGGTCTACGGCTACCCGATGGCCATCGAAACCTATGCCCTGTTCTACAACAAGGACATCCTTCCCGAGCCTCCGACGACTTGGGATGAGGTCATCGACTTCGCGGCAACCTACAATGACCCGAGCGACAACAAATACGCCATCGTTTGGGAAACCAGCAACGCCTATTTTGACTACATCTTCTTCAGCGGCCACGGTTCTTTCCTGTTCGGCCCCAGCGGCGACGACAGAACCCAGCACAGCATAAACGCTCCCAACACCATAAAAGCGGTCGAGCTGTTTAAGAGCCTTCGCTCCATCCTTGACGTGCCGTCAGGCGACCTGAGCGGCGACTTCTGCAACAGCGCGTTCGAGAGCGGAAAGGCCGCCATGTATATCGTTGGGCCTTGGCGTATTCAGGACTGCAAGGACTCGGGCATTAACTTCGGCATCACAACCCTTCCCATATTCCCCGGCGAGTCCTCGCCGCCCGCGTCCTTCTCCGGCGTCCGCCTGATGTGCATCTCGGCGTTCTCCAATCATCCGGCCGAAGCCGCCGCTTTCCTTGAGTTCTGCACCTCCAATGAAATGGCTCTCAAGCGCTTTGAAATGATCAGCCAGATCCCCGCCCGTTCGGATGTAACCGTCGATGACGAATACTCCGCCGGCATCTTGGCGCAAGCCGCCTACGCGTTCCCCATGCCCGCCATTCCCGAGATGGGACAATACTGGCAGGCAATGGGCGCGGCTTACAGTAACATTTGGGACGGCGCCGACGTTGTCGGTGAATTGAACGCCGCGACCGAAGTTATGGAAGCCACCATCGCCGAAAGCTAACTCAATATGATTGCTGCGGGACGCCTTAAACGGCGTCCCTGGCATATTGATCGGAGGGTTCGCCAATGGATGTTCATCTGCCAAGAAAAGCCCTTATATCCGGCGTTTTACTTATGGGGCTTGGGCATATTCTCTTCTTGAAGCAGCGGATCAAGGGCGTTCTGTACATGCTGTCGGCATTCATCGTCCTCTGCTTGATCGCTTTTGAAAGAACTGCCAGCGGGCTGAAGTTCAATTTCAACGGAGTTCTCATAAGGGGCGTGCGCGGGTTTGTCACTCTGGGTATTTTTGACCCCGCACTTCCCATTAAAGACCGCGACCACTTGATTTTCCTGATGATAGACGGCCTTATCTGCATCATCGTCTTGCTGTTGCTGGCCGTCCTCTACGCTTTATCTATACGCGGCATCCTCAAAGCCGCGCGCTACTACATAAATACCGGGGGGGATCTGCCGGAGGAAAATAAGATATCTCTCCATTCGCTGATGGACAGGGCGTTTCATTCCGTCGGCCTCGCGCCGGTGTTTATTTTGCTGTCGTTTTTTATATTGCTTCCGATGCTGTTCTCTTTCTGTCTGGCATTTACAAACTACTCCTACCCGGATCATATACCACCGGCCAACAAGGTGGACTGGGTAGGATTTCAGAATTTCTTCGACCTGTTCGGCGGTACGCACGGACAGGGCATGTGGACAAGCGCGTTGGGGCGGGTCTTGGTCTGGACGGTCATGTGGGGCGTACTCAGCACCGCGTGCGTCTATTTCGCGGGTATGTTCATGGCGATCAGCTTGCAGGGCAAGCATATAAGACACGCCAAATATTTCCGCGCGATTTTTATACTGCCCTACGCCATCCCCGCCACGCTGAGCCTCATGGTCTGGTCAAACCTCCTGAACGGCACGTTCGGCCCCCTAAACGCCATATTGATGGACTGGGGCCTTATAGGGAGAAATATCCCCTGGCTTACCGAGACAGTATACGCGAGGGCTTCCATGATCATGGTCTACACATGGACTGGATTCCCCTATCATATGCTTATGGTCACAAGCATCATGACGTCCATATCCTCCGATATATATGAGGCGGCAAGCATTGACGGGGCCTCGAGGTGGCAGCAGACGCAGAAGATAACCATACCGCTGGTGATGGTGCAGACAGCGCCGCTGGTCATCATGTCGTTCACCTATAACATCAATAACTTCGGCGCGGCGTTCTTCCTGTTCATGGGCGCCGGGTCAACGGGCGGGCCGAGCGCCCCGGATACGGTCTCCACCAACGCCAACTCCATTGATATCGTGGTCACATGGATATACAAGCTGACCATGAACAACCCTCAAAAGTTCCAGTATGCCTCCGTGCTGGCCATCTTGGTGTTTGTGGTGCTGACGCCGTTTGCCATATGGAACTACATGCGCACGAAATCATACAAGGAGAGTGATTACTGATGAAAAAAACGTGGCACGACTACATGAGTATACTGATAACATACGCCGTGCTGATAGCGGTCTCAATAATCATTATTTATCCTCTGCTGTATGTTGTCGGAAGCGCGTTTTCGACCGCCAACAGTCTCCAGGGCATCGGCAAAAATCCCTTTTCCCAGGAGCTGTCTCTCAAGCAGTTCACCAGGCTCTTTAATGACACAAACTATCTGATCTGGTATCAGAATACGTTTATCATCGCCATCATTACATGTCTCAGCACTCTGGTCATCACAAGCACGGCGGCGTATATCTTTTCCCGGTTCAAGTTCGTATTGCGCAAGCAGATGATGATCGCGTTTCTGGTATTGCAGATATTCCCCAGCTTTATCGGCATGGTGGCCATATATGTACTGCTGCTGCGTATCGGCGGGCTGGATTCAAAATGGGGGCTGGCCCTTGTGTATATCGCCGGCGGCGTCCCTTACAATGTCTGGCTTGTCAAGAAATATATGGACAGCATAACCCAGAGCTATGACGAGGCGGCGCGCAT
>WRLW01000057.1 GCA_009777435.1 Oscillospiraceae bacterium
GGGCCGGCGTCGGCCCGGCGCGTGATCGACGCGCGGCGTCAGGGGAATCTGCGCATAGAGCATCTGCGCAAGCTGGGCGTGGTGATGAAGCGCGCGCAGTTTTTCCTGACGGCCGGCGGTAAATTCGGCGGCACGCTCACGCCCGGGCACCCCCTGCTCCGGCGGCATCTGTCCGACGGGCGCGATATACGGCAACTATCACTGTTCGACACGCCCGAGACGCCGCCCCTGCCGCCGGGAGTCACTGACCCGTCGTCCATGGAATTCGCCGCGCCGGGCGACCTCAAGGCGCTGCCCGTCCCGCTCACGGATAACGCCGTATGATGGTTTATGACGGCACATGGGAGGGCCTTCTGAGCGCCGTATTCGACGCTTACGCGCTCAGCGGCGCGGTTATTGTATCCTCTAAAAACACTCAGCCGTCGATGTTCGGGGCTTGCGCCGTGAAAACCGACGAGGAAAAGGCGCGGCGGCTGATAAAGGGCATGTCGCGCCTTAACGCCGACATGCCCGCCTTTGTTTACCGGGGATTCCTCGCCGAATGGGACGGCTATGAGGACGCTCTGCTGGCTTCGCTGAGACTCGGCTTCGATATGGGCGCCGACCCGTTCACACAGCGCCAGCACCCGTTTGTACACCGCGTATGCGCGGCCGAGCGCCGCGCCGGCGGCGAGGCGCACCGCATCATGGGGCTGGCCAGATTCGCCGAGGTCAGAACCGGGCGCGGCGTTATTTACGCGGGCGACATCGCCCCCGACTGCAATGTGCTGCCGCTGATAGGCGGCCACTTCCACGGGCGCTTTACCGACCAGCGGATGATTTTGCGCGACGTACGGCGGCGCACGGCGCTGGTGAGCGACCCGGATTCATGGTGGATAACCGAGTTAGGCGGCGCGGAGCTTGAAACGCTTCCCGACGCCGGCGGCTACGAGGCTATGTGGCGCGGGTATTTCAAGGCAATGGCGCAGAAAGAGCGCGCCAACCACAAACTCCAGCGCCGCTTTGTGCCGCTCAAATACAGGCGGCATTTGCCGGAGTTTTTTGATTGACGCGCCAATGATTTATCAGATAAGGCCGGTAAATGCCGGCTTAGCTGAGGATATATTTGTCTATGGTGGACACCAGATTGCCGATCTCGGGTTTTGAAAGCTGGGCCGTCGCGCCGAGAGTCTCGCCCTTGTCGCGCATGGCCTCGTCAATAAGCGACGAGAAGATGATGACCGGAACGTCTCTGGTCTCTTTTTTGTCGCGTATAAGCTTGGTGAGCCTGTGACCGTCCATGCGCGGCATCTCGATATCCGTGATGACGCAGCAGAGATCCTCGGTGATAGGCCCGGTGGACTTGTCGCACAGCTCCTTGATATGGTTCCACGCGTCCTGTCCGTTTGTAAAGGCGGTTATGTTGGTATAGCCGGCCTCCTGGAGCGCCTCAAGGATCATCTTCTTGAGCAGCGCCGAGTCCTCCGCGATGATTATGGGCTTCGAGCTGCGCTCGCGCGGGCCAAGCTGGGTGATCTCCTCCATCTGTATGCCGGTCAGCGGGGAGATGTCATAAACTATCTTCTCAAAGTCTATGATGGTGATCAGCTTGTCGCCCACCTTGGCGATACCGGTCGCGAGGCCCTCCTGCCCGCCGTATATGGTGTTGTCGGGCTTTTCGATGTCCGACCACATGATACGGTGTATGCCCTCGACGGTGTGTACATGGAACGCCGCGCTCATCTTATTGAAATTCGTTATAATGAACATGTCGCGGTCGGTGTTGTCGGACGCGGACAGGTTCATATAAGACGGCAAATCAATCACGGTAATGATATTGTTGCGCGGTTTGAAAACACCTTCGATATTCGGGTGTGAGTTGGGCATCGGATTCACCACCGAGTATTTCATGATCTCGGTAACCTTGGCGACATTTATGCCAAAAACATTGTCCGCTATGGTGAATTCCATGATTTCAAGCTCATTTGTGCCGCTCTCCAGCAGGATATCCGTCTTGACACCGGGCGTAGTTGATTTGGCCGGCGCCGCCATAAGAATCCCTCCTTAAATCTCCCTGCATATTGAACATGCCCTTATTGTACCCCATCCGCGCCGGTTTGTACAGTGCCGGATGAAACTTTTATTCAAAAAGTTTATCACGACCCCCGATAAGCCCGGATTCCGGCCTTAATTTCCGGCCCCGGCCGGGGCCTCCGACGCCTGTTACAGGGCGCGAACGCGGCATATTTTCTCTTGACATATCCGCCCGGCAGGTTCAAAATATAACTCAAACGGCTATAAATATAAATCAAACGGCTCTTAAAAGCCTATGAAAGAGTGAAGCCTTTGAAGCTTACGGTTTACGGCAGCAGGGGATCGATACCGTTTTTCAGCAGGGAGTCCGCCGGATATGGCGGCAACACCTCCTGCTTCAAGCTTGAAACCCCCGGAAACACTGTGATTTTCGACTGCGGCTCCGGACTTCTGCAATATGATAAGGAGCTGGCCGGACGAACGGAGCCGGTAAAGATAGACATCCTGCTAAGCCATTTACATCTTGACCACACCATCGGCCTGACCATGTTCAGGCCGCTGTTCGCGCCTGACAGCCATATCCGCGTTTTTACAAAGTCCCGCGACGGGCGCCCGCTGAGGGAGCAGATTTTCGGTTCGTTCGCGCCGCCGTACTGGCCGCTGGATTTTTCGGCTCTGGCGCGGGCGGAGTGCGTCGCAGTGGGAAGCGAACCGTTTTACTTAAACGGCGGCGCCCGCGTAAGCACGCTCGCGGCGGAGCATCCCGACGGCACGCTCTCCTATCGCGTTGACGCGATGGGAGCGGACGGCCGCGCCGGCAAATCCTTTGTGTACCTGCTCGATTACGAGGTGCGGCATAAGCCGGAGCTGTACGGGCCGCTGGTCGAGTTTGTCAGGGACGCCGACTGTATGGTTTTTGACAGCTGCTATCTGCCGGCCGACTATCCGGCAAAGGCAGACTGGGGGCACTCCACTTACGAGGCGGGCCTGCGGTTGGCGCGGGACGCGAACTGCAAAATGACGGTTCTGGCGCACTGGAGCCATGACTATAACGACGCGGCGCTGAACGGCGTCGGGGAAATAGTAAAAAAATCCGACGTATTATGCCGGGTCGCGTATGACGGTATGCAAGTGGAATTATGAATACATATTTTGAGGGCGTCGATCTCGGAAAAATCCTGGAAGTCATCGCGGCTTTCAACGGCGAGCGGAATTCCATAAGGCTTCTGGACGTAATCATCACGAAAATGCGCGATATAACCGATTGCGAGGCGGGCACCCTTTATGTTGTGAAGGACGGCGGGCTGCATTTCACCATCCTTCACAACGAGAAGCTCGGCGTGTTTTCATACGGCGACGAGATCAAGCTGCCGCCCGTGAGCTTGGATAAGGACAACATAGAAAATGTCAGCGCCTATTGCGCCATCGAAAAAACCATGGTGAACATCGGCGACATTTACGAGGACGCCAGATTTAATTTCCAGGGCCCGAAGAAGTACGACGCCATGACCGGCTTCAGAACCCGTTCGATGCTGGTGTTCCCCCTGTCCGATATGCACGAGAACGTGATCGGCGTGATACAGCTGATAAACGCGCGCGACCCGTCGGGCGGCGTTACGCCTTTTGACAAGCGGCTGGAGTTCATGCTTAAATAGCTGGCCAACATAGCCGCGACCGCGCTGGCAAACGTGCGGTATATGGAGGAAATCAAGGAGCTGTTTTACTCCTTTGTCAGGATTATGTCCGCGGCCGTTGACGAGCGCACGCCGTATAACGCGAGCCATACCCGGCAGATGGCGGAGTATACCCGGAGCTTTGTCCGCTATCTGCGTGAACGGTTCCCGGAGGGCTCGCCGTATCATATGGACGAAAACAGGGAAGAGCAGCTCATAATGGCGACGCTTTTGCATGATATAGGCAAAATCGTGACCCCTCTGGGCGTGATGAACAAGCAGAGCCGGCTGGGCGGCAGGCTTCCCCTGCTCAAGCAGCGCTTCACAGTCAAAAAGCTGCAGGCTAAGATCGCTTTCCTGTCCGGCGAGGTCTCCGAGGACGCTTATGCCTCGGAAGCGGCGGCGCTCGACGGCGACTGGGAGTTCATCGAGAGGATAAACACGGCGGAGCTGATAAGCGACGGCGACAGGGAGCGTGTCAAGTCAGTGACCGCGCGGACGTATACCGGCGAGAACGGCGTCCCCGCCCCGCTGTTCGAGCCTTATGACATTGAGTGCCTCTCGGTCGCCAAGGGCACCCTGACCGACGCCGAGCGCGAAATCATGCGGGAGCATGTGGAAATAACCGGCCGCTTCTTAGACAATATCAAGTTCAATAAGCAATACGAAAACGTGCCGGGCTGGGCCAAAAGCCACCACGAGCTTTTAGACGGCACGGGGTATCCCGACAGACTGCCGGGCAGCCGGATACCTACCGAGGTTCGCATACTCACCGTAATGGACGTCTACGATTCGCTCACAGCCTCGGACAGGCCCTATAAAAAGGCGCTCACGCACGAGACGGCGCTGCGCATCCTGCGCTCTATGGCGGAGGAGGGCAAGCTCGACGCGGAAATAGTGTCGCTCTTTTCGGAGAGCGGTATTAGGGTTTTATAAATTTATATGTTTGGAGCTGGAAATCAATGAGATGGAAAAAGACCGCGATATGTTTAATGCTGGCCGCGGGCATGGTTTTGGCGGCGAGGCCGCCGGCGGCCTCGGCCGAGCAGGCCGGGACGGCGTTTGACAGGATGCGCGCGCTGCTTGGCGGCGAGCTTCAGGAAGGGCGCTTGATGATCCGCGAGGAAGTTTTGGTATGCGTGGCGGCCGAGTTTATGGACACGGGCGGCCGGACAGAGCTTCCGTTCGACGACATAGGCGGCGTCGCGCCCGAACGCCTGCGCTATATCTCCATGCTGTACGAAAGCGGCATACTGACCGGCGTGGAGCGTCAGGGCGGGCTGTATTTGGATCCCGGCGGGCCGATGACGCGCCAGCAGGTGTTCACGCTGCTCGGCAGGGTTCTCGGCAAAACGTCGGAATACGAGATGCCGTTTACCGACGCGGCCGAAATCGGCCCCTGGGCCGCCGGATATCTGGCGTGGTTCGCGGAGAGAGGCGTCATACGGGGCTATGCCGACGGGAGGCTCGGCCCGTCCGACCATATGCGGGCGGGCCATGTCGCCCTGCTTTTGCAGAGGACGATAGACTACAGGAATGTTTTTGATATCGAGATATCCGACTTGGCCGGCGCGGGCGGCCGCGGCTTTTCGGACGGCGGCGCGTCCGAGGCGTCCTTTTGCCTGCCCTATGGCGTCGCGGCGGACGGCGAGGGCAATCTCGCCGTGTTTGACACATACAACAACGCCATCCGCATAATAAGCGGCGGCAAAACCGAAACGCTGGCGGGCCGTTTTATCGCGGAGGACGAAAACCGCTTCTCCAAAGGCTATTACTCCGACGGCGCTTTAGACTCGGCGCTGTTCAACCGTCCGTCCGGCGGCGTGTATAACAAAAACGGCGACCTGTTTGTCTGCGACAGCGGGAATAACGTCGTCCGCATCATACGCGGCGGCGAGGCTTATACCTTTGCCGGGACGGAACGGGGCTTCGCGGACGGCGCGGGCGACAGGGCGAAATTCGGCTCCCCGCTCGCCGCCGCCATCGACGGCTCGGATAACCTCTATGTGGCCGACACGCTTAATAACTGCATCCGCAAAATAGACCCCGACGGCAATGTGATAACCATAGCCGGAAGGCCGGGCGTGTCCGGTTACGCGGACGGCGCGGCGTCCGAGGCCCTGTTCCGCGAGCCGGCGGGCATCGCCGTGACCGAGGACGGCTCGGCGGTCTATGTGTCGGATACGGGCAACCACAGGATACGCAAGATAGAAAACGGCCTCGTCACGACATTAGCCGGCGTAACGCACGAGGAGGACGAGGACGGCTACGCCTTCGGCGGCTACGCCGACGGCGCGGCGGCCCAGGCCATGTTCAATCTGCCGGCGGGCCTGTGTCTGGCGGACGGCGCGCTGATGGTCGCGGACAGCGGCAACAGCCGCGTGCGCGCTGTGACAAAGGCCGGCTGGGTCGTGACCGTGGCGGGGAACGGCGAGGCCGGCGACAAGGGCGGCGAAGCGCTGGCCGCCGAGCTTGACCACCCGATGGGCGTGTATTACGGCGACGGCTTGTTGTACATAGCCGACACCACAAACAACAAGATAAAAACCGTCCCCGCCGACATAAAACTATATGAGGAGTTGTCGTCTCAATGAAAAGATTACTTACCGCGCTGATCACGGCCCTGCTTGTTTTGCAGATAAGCGCGCCGGCCTATGCCGCTTACGAAGCGCGCTCCATCGTCATTTCCGGCGTCGAGGGCAGGGATGTCTCCATGACCAAGGGGACGGCCAAGACCTTTGCCGCCAAGGCCAACATGAAGCTGGCCGACGGCTACACCGTATCCACAGGCACGGCTTCATACTGCACGCTCAAGTTAGACAACGATACGCTGGTCAGGATAGACCAGAAAAGCAAGATACAAGTGAGCAAGGTTTCGGGCAAAAAGCTTGCCGTATCCATACTGAGCGGCGCCGTAAAGGTGGACGCCGGCCCCCAGAAGGACGGCGACACCATCGAGGTCAAGGCCGGGAACTCGGCGTTAGCCATACGCGGAACGCTGTTTGTGGCTGAGAATGTGCCCGACGGCGACGCGGGCGCGTTCATGGTCACAATGCTCGAGGGCAGCGGCAGCGTTAACGGCCATATCCTCCTCGCCGGTCAGACCATGTATGTGTATGACGCGAGCGAGGACAAGCTGCATGAGGTATCGGACTTCGACATAACGGGCGGCAGCCTGTTTGTTCTGGAGACCATAATGGAGCATTGGGAAGAGCTTTCCGAAGCGCTCGATGTCCTCAGCTTCACCTTCGACGAGCTTTCGGACAAGGCGGAGGAATTAAGGGAAGCCGCCGCGTCCGCGCCGGAACCCCCCGCCGTAACGCAGTCCGTGACGCGCACGGAAAGCACCCAGAGCGGCGGCCAAGGCGGTACGCAGGGCGGCCAAGGCGCCCAAGGCGGTACTCAGGACGGTCAGGGCGGCCAAGACAACACCCAAGGCGGCGCCCAGGGCGGCGGTCAAGGCGCCCAGGGCGGCGGCCAAACCCCCATACCCGCAATCAGCATCGCGGCCATACCCGGCCTGACCGCGCCTGTGGCGGGAGCGGAGCCGGTTGGATATGTAGCCACGGCACAGTACACCGGCATTGTAACATGGTGGCCCCCCGTGGCGGATACGTTCGAGCATGACACGGCTTATATCGCGATGGTCACGCTGACGCCCAGACCGGGCTATACCTTAACCGGCGTGGCGGCCAACTTCTTCACAGCGGCGGGCGCGGAGGCGTCCAACCCGGCAAACAGCGGCGTGGTCACGGCGGTTTTCCCCGCGACGGAGCCTGCGCCCGACACAGTTATCAGCATCGCGGCCATACCCGGCCTGACCGCGCCTGTGGCGGGGGCGGCGCCGGTTGAATCCATCATAGACACGGCGCAGTATACCGGCACTGTAACATGGTCGCCCCCCGTGACGGATACGTTCGAGCGTGACACGGCTTATACCGCGACGGTCACGCTGACGCCTGCAGCGGGCTATACCTTGGAGGGCGTGTCGGAGAACTTCTTCACAGTGGCGGGCGCGGAGGCGTCCAACCCGGCAAACAGCGGCGACGTAACGGCGGTATTCCCGGCCGCCGAACGGCGCGGAGTGACCTTGAAGCTCTTGTCGGCTATTCAGCAGGTTCCCGAGGCCTCGCCGACCTCGCCGCCGCCGTACTACACGGAGCATACCGAGACATCGCTCGGGGACATGGCTGAAGTCACCTTGGATGATGTAAAGACTGCTATGGGCGAAGTGCTTGAAGGCTATGTTATCACCGGCTTTATGACCGAAAACGACCCCGGAGCCGAGCTGCATACCAGCACCAGCATCAGCGGGACGGCCACCACGCTTTACGTCCGTGTTGACGGCAGGGGGGATATGAGATTCCCCAAATGGATATATTCGCCGGGCGACTTAGACAGGGTTAGGAACGGCCTTCACTTAAATTACCTGATGATGGCCAATATCTCAACGGGTACGCTGAGCAGCTTCGAGCCTATAGGCGCGGATGACGACCCGTTCACCGGCACTTTTGACGGCGGCGGCAAGACCATATACGACCTTAAGATAGAAACAACGAATTTCGCCGGTCTGTTTGGCGTCTTGGGTTACGG
>WRLW01000058.1 GCA_009777435.1 Oscillospiraceae bacterium
GCCTCTGTTACGACGCGGTAAACCGGCAAACTCCCGACGGCCGCCCGGCCAACATGGGGTATCAGCACGGCGTCACCGACCCGGCCGCCATCATTCCGGCGCTGATCAGGGCGTGCGCGCTTACAAAAGACCCCGTTTTGCAAAAAGGGCTTGAGAAGGCTTGGGATTGGGTTCTCAGAGACGCGCCCCGAAACGGGGAGGGTATAGTCTATCACATGGACGACACGCGCGAGTTTTGGGTGGACTCGCTCTACATGCTGCCGCCCGCTCTGATCAGCGGCGGATACGCAGGCGAGGCCGTACTTCAGGCGGACGGCTATATCGGCGCGCTGTGGGATCCGCGAAAAAAGCTGTTCCGCCATATCTGGGACGACCAAAAGCAGGAGTTTAGGGTCGATGCCTACTGGGGCGTTGGCAACGGCTGGGCCATATCCGGGCTTTCAAGGCTGATAGAGTCCCTGCCGGACTCCCAAGCGCCGGCCCGCGAGCGGTATATATCTGTTGTCTCGCAAACCGTCGAGGCCGCCCTTGCCTGCCGGGACGGCAATCTTTTCCATAATCTCCTCGACCGCCCGGACAGCTTTTTGGAAGTGAATTTCGCGCAAATGCTTTGCTATACAATCGCGAAGGGCGTCAGGCAGGGCTGGCTGCCTGAACGGCTGCTGCCCGAGGCTGAACAGATCCGGCAAACCGTCCATAAGCATGTGACGCCCTATGGCTTTGTGACCGATGTTTGCGGGGCGCCCCATTTCAACAGCCCGGGGATAGCGCCGGAAGCGCAGGCGTTCTTTATCCTGATGGAATCGGCGTTTTAAGGGTAAAATATTAAGGGGCTGACGCGTAAGTCAGCCCCTTAAAAAATTCTGCCGGTTTATTTTTTCGCCTCGTCCTCGGCGGCCTTGCGTCTGAGCGCCTCGTTCTGAGTCCATTCCGTGCATTTGTCATAGCCATAAGCCCTTGCGTCGCTTGTCATCTTGGCCACTATCGCGTCAAATTCGGCGTCGGAAGCCGCGTATATGGCCTTCCACGAGCCGTCTCTGATGCTCAGCTTGACCTGCTCCCACGTCGTGTCAAGCTCGGTGTCGCGGGTTCCCATCGAGAAGCTGGAGCCTATGGCGACCGAAAGATGGCCGTTTAGCTCAAGATAGTCGTCCGCCGTTACGCCGCCGCTCCAGTCGCGCCATGACTGCCTGACGGGCAAATTGAACGTGGGGTCGATTTCCTGCGTGCTGGCCCAGAATTCCCAGTTAAAGGTCTGCCCTGAGGCGGAGTCGGGGTTGACGGCATCCCTTATCCACGCGGAATAGTTGAACTGGAACTCGCCGTTCTCGTAAACGTCGTTTGAGTCGCCGTATGGAATTTGCGTGGTTTTTTTGTCCCGCTGGGACAGGACTCCCAAATCGGTCAGATAAGTGTTACCGTCGTCGTCGTAGTCCCATGTCGCGCCCTTCGGCCCGTAGAAATTACTCAGCAGGCCGTCGGGTGTACACAGCCAGTCTACTATCATCATGCAAAGCTCGGGGTAATTCGTCTTGGCGCCTATAGAGATAACGCGGTTTTGCCCGAAAACGTTCAAGCCATAGGCTATGTTGCGCTGATCCTTAGCCGCCACGCACTGCATTGCCTTACCCATCTCCATATGCGTCGGAGTGTTATAGGGGTCGGCCATCCAGCTGAATATATTGAAGAACGCCACGCCGTTTTTATACTTCTCGATCATGTCGTTGAAGGTCTGGGTCATGGAATCGGGATCCACAAGCCCCTTTTGATACAGCGTGTTGTAAAACTTCAGCGCGCGCAGGTACATGCCGCCTTCCTTGAGGCAGTCCTCAAAGGTCTGCGTCTTGGTGTCATAAAGGCCGAACCCGAACTCGTCATACCCATACAGCGCGCCGGTGGATTTGACCATCATAACCATATCGCCGTCCCAGTCGGGGAAGAACGAAACGCCGTATGTCTTGGTGCCGACGTCGGAGACAGGCTCCAGCGCCGCCATCTGCTCCAGAATCGGAATGAAATCCTCCAGCGTATTGATGTCAGGGCGTCCCAGTCGATTATATAAGTCCCAGCGCAGGTAAGGGTAGTAGAAAAACGCCTCGTGATCCTCCGCGCTGCCGGCCACGTTATGGCCGAAGCCGTAAAGGCCGCCTGACAGGTTGCGGTTTTTTTCCAGCGCAAACGGCATGTTTTCGTATATATACGGCCCGAAATCCTTTAGCAGGTCGTCCTCGTCCCAGTCATACAGCATCCCGGCGTTAACGGCGTCTAAGTATTGGCTGCCGTCGGTGCCGAATATGACGATATCGCCCAGATTGCCCGCCGCCATGCGTGTGGCGAAGGTTCCGTCCATCTCGTTGATGACCGTAAATTTCACGTTGAAATTTTCCTTTAACAGTTCGGCGCCCCAGCCGATCTGCGCGCCGGCGTAGTTCGCGAGCTGCGAGTAGACCACCAGCTCCACCGTCTCCTTGGGTATGATGCCGCCCGGCCCGCCGCCTGTCGCGCAGGCGCCGAGCATGGCGAGCAGCGCCGCCGTCAAAAGCGCCGCCGCCCATTTGAAAGACCTCATAAATCCGCCCTCCTGTTTATTTGTATCAAGCCGCCTTTAACGGCGGCCCAATATTCAGCCCTTTACCGCGCCCAGCATTATACCTTTTTGGAAATAACGCTGCATAAACGGGTATACCAGCAAAATCGGGATTATGGTCACCATGGCCACCGTGAGCGAAACCACGCGGCTGTTGAGCGCCGACGTCACGTCGGCCTCCGATATCGAGCCGCCGCTGTTCATAAGCTTGCCTAAATTGGTGGCCTTGTTGAGGTAAAGGTAAAGCCTGTGCTGGAGCGTATACAGATTCGGGTCGCCGCCCATCAAGATAACCGAGTCCATAAACGAGTTCCAGTGCATGACCGCGCCGAACACGGCTATGGTCGCCAGAATGGGCTTGCAAAGAGGCAGTATTATCCTGCCGAATACAGTGAGATAACCCGCGCCGTCAATAAACGCGCTCTCCTGAAGCTCGCCCGGTATGGATTCGACATAGGTCTTTACCAGAATAACGTTGAAAGGCTGTACGATTGCGGGGATTATATAGCCCCAGAAGTTATTGGTCAGACCAAGCATTGACATATTCAAGTACCAGGGCACCAGCCCTGCGTTGAAATACATGATAACCACAATACCGCGGTAGATGACCTTCCTGCCGAACATGGCGTTTTGGGTGACCAGATAGCCGACCAGCGCGCATGTGAGCGCCATAGTGACTGTGCCGAGCAGCGTCCGCCCGACGGTCACCATAGCGGCGTTGCCCAAGTCGCCCACATTCAGCAGCGCCAAATAGTTGTCAAACTGAATACCGCGCGGGTAGAGGTTGACCTGTCCCGCCTGAACCAGCGAATTGTCGCTTATGGTGTTGATAAATAAGTAGTAGATCGGGAAAACGCACAGCAGCGTGAACAGCGTGAAAAAGAGGATGTTCACAGCGTCAAACACATAGTCCGCGGCGGATCGCTTAAACATGTTCTCTGCCCCCCTATACGATGCTTTCGCCGCGTATCAGCGCCGAAGCCTTGTTGGCCATGAACAGCAGCGTCACGCTGATAAGCGATTTCATCATTCCGATCAATGTGGCGAGCGGTATGCTGTAGCTGGTGTTTCCCGACAGGCCGAGATGGTACACAAACAGGTCAAGCACCTGAATACTCTCCCTGTTGGCGGGATTGAAAAACACGAAGTATTGATCCATGCCGTTTGTCAGGATGTTCGCTATGGATAACAATAGCAGGACGAAATATGTGGACATAAGCCCGGGCACCGTTATATGCCACATTTTCTGAAAGCGCCCGGCGCCGTCCACGGTCGCCGCCTCGTATAGCTGCTGGTCTATGCTCGATATGCCGGCGATGTAGATGATGGCGCTCCAGCCAAGCCCTTTCCAAGTGCCCCAAGCCCACATTTTCAGCCATATATCCGTATTGCTCATAAGATGGTTGGTGCCGGCGCCGCTTTCAATAACCCCTATGCTTGCCAGCGCCCAGTTAAGAAAGCCCTCCGTGGAAAAAATAGCGAAGGCGACGCTGTAAACAAGCACCCAGCTAATGAAATTCGGGATGGTGGTCAGCGTTTGGATAACTCGCTTTGATTTGTTGGAGCGTATCTCCGTCAGTAATATGGCAAACGTCATGGGCAGCCATGAGGTCGCTATGCCCAGCCCGCTCATGGCGAAGGTGTTCTTCAGCACGCGCACGATATCCGCGCGCGTGGCGGGATTCGAGAATAGATACCTAAGCCATTTAAGACCCACAAAGTTATCCATTGTTAGGTCAAAGCCCGCGCGGTAGTCAAAAAACGCGTAGCGCCAGCCCCACAGCGGCAAATACGCGAACAAGACCACCAGCGCCAAAAACGGCATCATCATTAAAAACAGCCTGTATTTAGGCGCCATCTCATATTTCGCGCCCTCCGGCGCTTTAGGCATGGCCGCCCATATCGCGCCCGAGAAAATCAGCATCAGCCCAAACAGGCCCCAGAACGCCGCGATGCCGACCGGCAGCATAGGCTCGACGCGATCCGGCCTTGAGGTCAGCGCAAACGAGTTATAAGCCAACCGCAAAACCGTCATACCCGCTATACCGGTCAAGGCTCCGAGAGCCGACAGCTTGACGCCCAGCCGGCACATTTTTATATTGCCGAAGCATAAACAAAACGCGGCGCCTAACAGCGCTACCGACAAACCGCCGGTCAGCGCTCCGATATACGCGGTCGTGAGCGCGCCCTGAGAGATCCAGCCCATTGACAGGGCGCGTACAAAATTATCGCCGATGGCCGAATACGAGACGGCGCAAGTGAACAGCGAGGCGTTTTTGCTTATCATGCCGCTGACGCGCGCCGGGTTCAGAAACGGTATAAACGCCGACATACATACCGCGATGATATAGAACCTCAATATGACCAGCGGCGCTTTTGAGCTAAGGGCACGCTTTCGCACGGCAATCACCCCTCGATATACTCAAAGATAACGGCGATGGTTTCGATACGCTCCCCAATGTAATTCTCAAGAGGTATGGGCGACGCGTCGGCCAAATCGCCGTCGGGAACCCTTGCCTCGTCAGGTATCTGGCTTACCCATTCGTTGTAGAGGTTGACCCTTGTGCATATCCCGTTGTCGGACGTCGTATAAGGTCTGCCGGCAAACTCTGCCGGCTCGCCGTTGATAAGCACTTCCTTAAGCTCCATGAAGTAGCCGGGGAACAGGATCTCGCCGTTTATCAGCCCCACGGCCGAAAAAACGATGCCGTCGGCATAGCCCGCGTCCGTTCCTGTGAAGTCGAGCGACACCTCATATGTTCCGGCGCCCGTGATTTCCACATCGACCGCCTCCATGCCCGCCGTTATAGACTCCGGCTTATACACGTCGCCGACGCTGTATGTCATAGACCAGTCGCCGCTGCTGAACATAATCCAAGCAAAAGCCTCGTCGGCCGTTATGACCGTTTCGGGCCTGTTTGCCGCCTTTCTCAGCGTCCATGCTATGTTGACGCTCGCGAGGTCAATGATTTCCTCGACGGACACCGACGCTCTCGCCTCCGCGCTCCTGCTTTTGTACAGCTTGGCTATGTCCTCGTCGATTATCTCAAACCTATCCCTGCTGTAAAGATTGTCGCAGTCCCACAGCAGCGAGCTGTATCCGTACAGGTCGCAGTTATCCATGAAATTTGTAAAGAAATTCAGCCTGTCGGGGCCGTCGTTGTCGAGGACTCCCCATTCGCCGAGTACGATGCCGTAGCCCCGCTCTGTGTATTTGGTCATCATCTCAAGCAGCCTGTTTTGTTCCTCGATTTCGCCGGTAGTTCCCCAGCCGCCAACGCTGGCGGTATCCCCGCAATAGCTCCAGGGCGTGTAATAATGCACCGAGAGCAGCAGCTTGCCGTCCGCCGTATCCGACGGCATTTCATATCTGTCGTCACATGTCATGACAATATCGGTGTTATAGCCCGGAATAAGCAGGAATCTTGTTTGGTTGAGGCCGCCGGCCGCCCGCACCACATCCACGAATTTCTGCGTCACGACGGTCAGCAGCTCGTAGCACTCGTCTTGGGTCAGCTTGCCGCCCTGCGGGTTGAACGGCGTCCTGTCGTTGAAGCGGTTGCCCAGCTCCTCGTTGGCCGCCTCGAATATCAGGCGGTGGCCGTAGTCGCTGTACCGCTCGGCGATTTGCGTCCACATCGAGACAAAAATATCCATCGCCTTGTCGCGTACAGCCTGCTCGGGGTGGCTGAACATGCTCCACCAGCCGTGATCCCAGTGGTCGTTGACCACGACGAACATATCCTCGTTAAGCGCGTAGTTGATAATCTCCTCAACGCGGTCGAGATACGCTTTGCCGATGGTATGGTCGCCGTTTTCAAAATCCATGGCGTTAGTCCACGCGACCGGGATGCGCAGGGTGTCAAAGCCGGCCTTCTTCATGCCGCTGACCATCTCCTGCGTTGTGATGGGCTGCCCCCACATTTGCTCGTATACGCTGGGGTCGCGTCCGGGTATACGGTTTCTGCTGTCACACGCTTCCATCGTGTTGCCCAGATTGACCCCGTGTCCCATCAGCCGGGCGACCTCCGTCGAGTTCATCTCGGCCAGCGGCATAACCGCGTCCGTCGCGGTTTCGGGCACAGGAGCCGGGCTTGGCGTATCGGCAGTCTCCGGCGGCGGCGTCTCAAGGCCGCCATCGTCCGCGCCGCAGGCGGCCATCGTCAGCAGAAGCATAACGGAGAGTAACAGTGCGATTTTACGGCGTGTCGGCATTGCACAATACCCTTTCATGCGACAGTCAAGGGGCGCGCGGAGCACGCCCCTTGGCCGCGTTTGTTATTTCTTTTTGGATTTAATCACCAAGAACGCGGCTCCGCCGGCTATTACGGCGGCCCCGCCTATTATAACGGCGATAAGCCAGCCCGGAAAGCCGCCGTCGTCGGCCTTGGGCGCGTTGTCGGCAACATAGTCGGCCGGCAGGCTGCTGCCGCCGGAGTTGTCGGCCGGGGGAGGAGTGGGCGCGTCGTCCTCATTGTCGTAGGCGAAGCCGCTTACGGTGAACTCTATGGTAATGTCGGTCACCGGCATCGCGTAGCCGAACAGGCCCGCGTCGCCGCCCAAGTCGCTGTTCCAGATATTGATACACCCGACCTGATAGTAATTCTCGCCCAGAATTACCGCTTCCTCAAAGGTATGCCTTGTGACGCCGTTCATCCTTACCGCGATATTGGTAAAGGTCAGCTCCGCCGCGAGCGATATATCCGTTGATACAAACAGCTGGTTGAAAAATTCATCATTGCCGAAATCGGCGCCGGACAGGCTGACCTGATATGTGCCGTTGCCTTTGATAACAACGTCTGTAAAGGCGCCGCCCTTATCCTCCGGCGGATCGGTCAGAGACAGCTTGTTGAAGTTATTGCCGATACCCAGCGCATCCCATTGGGAGCCGTCGGCGCCGTATGAGGAATCCTCCCAAGCGTTGCGGAATATCCAGTTCTGTGACTGCACGCCAAGGAAGGCGTTGTATGTACCGTTGGGGTCAAAATCAGGATACACCTTTTCAGGCGCCTCGGGAGGAACCTCGTCTGAGGCGTATACCGTAAAGATAATCTCGATGCTGGTAAACTCGTCGAGCGTCGCGACGTCGAGCGGCTGCTCCGTGATGTCGCTGTTCCATTTGTTGCAGATGGTAAGCCTTAACCCGTTGCTCATGCCCTCGCCGTTGATGTATGCGTCGCCCATCGGTATCTCGGCGCCGTCGAGCTTCAGTGATTTGATCACGGCCGTGCTGCCCGGGAACGGGACGTCGGTGTTGATGGCCGCGTAGTTCTCGCCGAACTTCACGATTTCGTCAAAGGTGATGGCTATGGAGACATCCTCGCCTATCTTAAATGTGGTTTTGGCGGGGTCGCCTATCTCCCAGCCGTTTACATCCGTAACGCTGTCGTCAAACTGCGCGCCGAATTCGGCGTTATATGTAGCGTCGAGGTCTATGGCAGGCGCCGCGTCGCCGCCGTCGCCGCCGGCCTCACCCGTATAGGCCACAAAGGTAATCTCTATTTTGCTGAACTCGCCGAGGGTTTCGAGGTTGTCCACAGGCTGCGGGTCGATCTGATTGTTCCACTTGTTGCAGATGGTGAGCCGCAGGCCGCCGTCTATGCCCTCGTCGTTGACAAAGGCGACGCCCATCTCTATCTCGGCGCCGTCTATCTTAAAGGACTTGACCTCGCCGGTATAGCCCGGAAAC
>WRLW01000059.1 GCA_009777435.1 Oscillospiraceae bacterium
GGAGCCTTATATCAGGACGCGGTATGACTCCGGGGCGCAGAATTCCATCATTACCTGGCGGCACACGCCGCAGGGATACGCGTACCGCGCCGCGCCGGAGCCGTCCGGCCCGTCGCGGCGTCCGGCCACGGCTATCGCGGTGAAATCGCGTTCACCCTCGGAAACGGCCTTGAAAAACGCGGTGCGCTCCGCGCAGTTGGAAGGCCCATAGGCCGCGTTTTCGATGTTGCAACCCGTATAGACCCTGCCGTTCCCGCAGAGCAGCGCGGCGCCCACCTTAAAGCCTGAATACGGCGCGTACGCGGTTTCGCGCGCCGCCTCGGCCTGCCGGGCAAGAGTCTGGTCGTCCATAGCCGGGCTCATGTCGCGCACAGCAGCTTAATCGCGGAGCTTGTGCCTATCCGCGAACAGCCGGCTTCGAGCAGAGCCGTCATGGCTTCGCGCGTGCGTATACCGCCCGACGCCTTTATTTTCACGTCCGGCCCTATATGCGCCTTGAACAGCTCCACATCGGACAATACCGCGCCGCCCGCGCCGAAGCCCGTTGAGGTCTTGATATAGTCGGCTCCGCCGCCTGTGACCGCTTTGCACATGGCTATCTTTTCGGGTTCTTCGAGACAGCACGTCTCAACGATGACCTTGAGTATCCTTGAGCCGGCGGCGTTTTTCAAGGCCGCGATTTCGGCGGATACCCTGTCAAAGGCTCCGTTTTTGACGTCGGTGAGGTTAACCACCATGTCTATCTCGTCCGCGCCGCCGTCAAGGGCGGCGCGCGCCGCCGCGAGCTTGGCGGCCGTGACGTCGTAGCCGAGCGGGAAGCCGATCACCGTGCAGACCGTCACCTCAAACTTAGCCTTTATGTACTCGACGTAGCATGGCGGTACGCATACCGACGCGGTATTGAAGCGCGCGGCCTCGGCGCACAGCTTGTCTATGTCGGCGAAGCTCGCCGTCGCGGCGAGCAGCGTGTGGTCAACATGCCGCAGTATATACGAGTTGTCCATTTGGCCCCTCCGTCCATCGTGATAAGAACATGCGCTCATATCCCATGATACCACAATAAAACGGAAAAGTCAAAAATATATCGAAAGCGGCGTCACACAAACCGTACCTCAAGGCCGCTCAGCGAGACGCTTCCGGTAAGCGTCAGCCGGGGCGCGTTTTCGGCCGGCGCGGCAAAGCGGTGGTCTATGTCCACTCCGCCCAGCGAGCAGTTGAGCCTGTCGATGACCTGCCAATGCCTGGGCACATAAATGGTGATTGCCCCGAAGCTGCAATAGCAGACGGCCTCCGCGCCGTTTGGACTGAGCTGAGCCTGGTCGAAGAATACCTCCAGCGCGCCGAAGCTGCAGTATAACTGCGCGGTCTCTAAGCAGTCGGCGTGCAGGTAGCGGCTGGCGGCCCCGAAATTTACGCTGACGGACGGGTTATTGTCGTTGCCGCCGTCCTCGGCGCGCATCTGAGGATGATGATCGCCGCTCCGGCTGTGATGATGAATGTGATGCCCGCCGCATGAATCGCTTAAGCGCTTATGCCAGTTTTTCTTGGGCAGCAGGACTAATAATCCGGCCGAGGCCAGCGCCGCCGCCAGAATCAGCATCCACGGCTGCAGATAGGGCAGCTCAAGCGGATTCTGGAAAATAATATAGAGCGCGGCGAGCGGGATGGGCAGCGGGGCGAAGGTCAGATGCGCGACACACTGAACAAGGAAGGCCAGCGCCAAAAAAGCGGCTATGAAGCTGCCGATGCCAAGCTCCACGAAACCGCCGAACTGGTTTGCCAGCGCGAATACCGCCGCGAGCAGCAGGAAAGTACCCCATATCCACTTTGAAAATTTCATTTAAGACCAGCTCCGTTCATTTATTTTTTGTCTGAGCGCCCGGTAATAATGGCGGGACACATAAACCTGCTTATGCGTACCGGCAAACCTTATCTGGCTGGACGACGCCAGATTGCGGCTGACGGCGTAAACACGCGCCGTGTTGACTATCGCGCCCTTGGCCGCGCGGGCAAAAGCCTGAGGAAGTATGGCTTCAAGCTCATAAAGCCTGTGCTTGACCATAAAAGCGTCGGAAGCGGTGTGCGCGTATATCCGCTCGCCTTCGGTCTCGAAGAACAGGATTTCCTCCAAGGGGATATAAAACTCCCGCTGTCCTTTATAAAACGTCAGCTTTGGGGCGGACAGGCCGAGTATGTAGGCTTGGAGCTTCTGAACGGTATCGTCCGCCCGGCCGCAGCGGATGATCACCTCGTCCTCCGGCAGCCCGTCGGACACCTCTATACGCAATTTCACACAAACACCACCTCCGCAGGGCAAGCGCATTATATCAGGCCGGCGGGCAATGAACAAGAGAAAAGCGGCGACAGGCGCGTTCAGGCAGGTAAGCGGCGTGAAAAACCGGGTAAGAGGCAATATACGAAATATTACGCTTGCATACCACTTCGCCTAATGGTATAATTATCCGAAATATGTATTTGGGGGAGAAAGTCAATGAAAAGAATCATGACCATACTGTGCGCCGCCATAATCCTGACGGCGGCCGCCGCCTGCGCGACGCAGGCCGCGAAGGTCGAAAGCATCGACGACCTCTACGGGAAAAGGATCGGCGTGCAGCTTGGCACGACGGGCGACATCTATGCCTCCGACGAGTTCGGCGAGGATTATATGGAGCGCTTCAACAAGGGCATCGACGCCGTAATGGCGCTGCGTCAGGGCAAGGTGGCCGCCGTTATCATCGACGACCAGCCGGCGAAGGTATTCGCTTCGCAGAACAGCGACATCAAGATACTTGAGGATCCGTTTGAGAACGAGGATTACGCCATCTGCGTCTCGAAGGACAGGCCGGAGCTGACCGCCGCCATGAACGCCGCCATAGCGGAGCTGAAGGCCGACGGCACGCTTCAGGGCATACTTGATTATTATATCGGCGACGTGGAGGCAGCGTCGCCCTATGCCTCGCCCGCCGGCGCCGACCATTCCAAGGGCGCGCTGACAATGGGCACCAACGCCGAGTTCCCGCCTTATGAGTACCATGAGGCCGGCCGGATTGTCGGCGTGGACGTGGATTTGGCCCGCGCCATATGCGACAGGATGGGCTACGCGCTGGAGATAGAGGATATGGCGTTTGACTCGATCATAGTGGCCGTGCAGACCGGCAAGGTCGATTTCGGGGCGGCCGGCATGACCGTGACCGAGGACAGGCTCAAGAATATCGACTTTACCGACAGCTATTGTACGGCGACCCAGGTCATAATCGTCAAGAAATAACATGTGGTTGGAGCTTCAGTGGCGGAATTTCAGCGACCAGTTCTACGATAACTTTATAAAAGACAACCGCTGGCGCTACATGACCAACGGTCTGGTAAACACGCTTACCATAACGGTCGTGGCGCTGGCGCTCGGATTGGCGATCGGCTTTGTGATCGCCTATATACGCGTGACGCACGACAACACGGGCAAGCTGCGCCCGTTTAACTCTATCGCGAGGCTGTATCTTACGGTCATACGCGGGACGCCCGCGCTTGTGCAGCTGCTTTTCATTTACTTTGTCATTTTTGCAAATTCCAGCCTGCCCAAAATACTCGTCGCCGCGCTGTCGTTCGGCATAAACTCGGGCGCGTATATCGCGGAAATATTCCGGGGCGGCATGATGAGCGTGGACAAAGGGCAGTCCGAGGCCGGGCGCAGTCTGGGGCTGAATTACGGGCAGACCATGTGGCGCATAATTATGCCGCAGGCCGTTAAGAACGCGCTGCCCGCGCTGGGCAACGAATTCATAACCCTGCTCAAGGAAACGTCCATCGCGGGCTTCGTCGCCGTTCAGGAGCTGACCAAGGGCGCCGATATAATCCGCAGCCGCACCTACAACGCGTTTATGCCGCTGACGGCCGCGGCCGTCATATATCTGGGCATTGTGCTTATATTAGAAAAGCTGCTCGGCGCATTGGAGGGGAGGCTTCGCAGAAGTGATCACCGTTAAGGGCCTGCGCAAGCGCTTCGGAGACGCCGAGGTTCTGCGCGGTATCGACGAACATGTGGAGCAGGGCGAAAAGGTCGCCATAATCGGGCCGTCGGGAAGCGGCAAATCGACCCTCTTGAGATGCCTGAATCTGCTTGAAACGCCCTCCGAGGGCGAGGTCTGGTTCGAGGGCGTGCAGCTCACCGCCAAGAATACCGACGTGGACAGGCTGCGCCGCAAAATGGGTATGGTGTTCCAGCACTTCAATCTCTTCCCGCATCTCACGGTCAGGAAAAACATAACGCTCGCGCCGGTGCTGCTCGGATTGCAGACACAGGCCGAAGCCGACGAAAACGCCGGCAGGCTGCTAAAGCGCATCGGCCTTACGGATAAGGCCGCCGAGCATCCGGGGCGACTTTCGGGCGGGCAGAAGCAGCGTCTCGCCATAGTCCGTTCGCTGGCCATGAAGCCGGACGTTATGCTGTTCGACGAGCCTACCAGCGCGCTTGACCCCGAAATGGTCGGCGAGGTGCTTGACTTGATAAAGGAGCTGGCGGCGGAGGGCATGACCATGATCATGGTTACGCATGAAATGGGCTTCGCGCGAGAGGTGGCAAACCGCATCCTGTTTATGGACGAGGGCGTTATCGTGGAGCGGAACACGCCCGGAGAGCTGTTCGGCCGCCCGCAAAGCGCGCGCCTGCGCGATTTTTTATCTAAAGTGCTGTGAGCGCGTATTAAATTCAGCCGGTGGAGCGATATTATGGAAAGAACGCTTATAAAGCGCCTGTATGAGAGCCGCGAGGATATGGACGGACGGCCCGTCCGCGTATCCGGGTGGGTGCGCTCGGCGCGCGTCGCCAGGGAATTGGCGTTTGTGGACTTGTACGACGGCTCGACCGTCAAAGGCGCGCAGCTCGTCGTGACCGGCGCGCTGCCGAATTTCGAGGCGGTCTCAAAGCTTAACGGCGGCGCGTCCCTTATCTGCATAGGAAAGCTGAGGCTCACGCCCGAGGCCCGCCAGCCTTTTGAGATAACGGCGGAGGCCATCGAAATAACCGGGCTGTCGCATCCCGACTACCCGATGCAGAAGAAACGCCACTCGCTGGAATTTCTGCGCACCGTGCCGCATCTGCGCCCGCGCGCCGCGACCTTTCAGGCCGTGTTCCGCGTGCGCTCCGAAATATCGTTTGCCGTCCATGATTTCTTTCGCGGGCGCGGGTTTGTGTGCGTCCATACCCCGCTGATAACGGGTTCGGACGCCGAGGGCGCGGGCGAGATGTTCCGCGTCACGGTTTTGGATCCGTCGGAGCCGCCGCGCACGCCCGAGGGCAAGGCCGACTTCTCAAAGGACTTTTTCGGGCGGCTGACGTCGCTGACCGTTTCGGGCCAGCTTGAGGCCGAGTCGTTCGCGCAGGCGTTCTCAAACGTCTATACCTTCGGCCCCACCTTCCGCGCCGAGAATTCCAATACACCGCGCCACGCCGCCGAATTCTGGATGATCGAGCCTGAGATGGCGTTTTGTGACCTGGCCGGCGACATGGATATGGCCGAGGCCATGATAAAGCACGTCATAACGCATACGCTTAGCGCCTGCCCGCATGAGATGGAATTCCTGAACGCCTTTATCGATAACTCGCTGCTTGAGCGCCTGCGGCTCGCGGCCTCGGCGGTTTTTGAGCGCATGACCTATACGCGCGCGGTTGAATTCCTTGAGCGGGCGGGAGACCGCTTCCGGTATCCGGTGGGCTGGGGCTGCGACCTTCAAACCGAGCATGAGCGTTATATCACCGAGGAAATATGCGGCAGGCCGGTATTTCTCACCGACTACCCGAAGGAGCTGAAGGCGTTTTATATGCGCTTAAACGACGACGGGCGTACGGCGGCCGCGATGGATCTGCTTGTCCCCGGCGTCGGAGAGCTTGTCGGCGGCTCGCAGAGGGAGGAGCGCCTCGACGTGCTGCTGCGGCGCATGTCCGAATCCGGCATGGCGCCCGAGGACTACGAAGGATATCTCGCCCTGCGGCGGTACGGCACGGTCAAGCACGCCGGCTTCGGGCTGGGGCTTGAACGTCTGGTCATGTATATGACCGGCATGTCCAACATCCGCGACGTTATCCCGTTTCCGCGCACGCCAGGCAGCCTGATGTAATACGGTTTGCCATAGAAAAGTCTTAATTTTGTCATTATTCACAATTGCATTTTGCAAGGAATTCTCATATAATATCCCGAAATATATATATGAGAGGGCGTTAGCCAATGTATATGGGGCTGAGTAGCGAACAGCTATCCGAATTAAGAAAAAACCTCGAAAAAGAACACTCGGAAATCAAATCGAGGGGTTTGGCGCTGGATATGTCGAGGGGCAAGCCCGGCCCCGACGTCCTCGACCTCGCAACCGGTATGCTGTCGCTGCCCGCAGGGAGCTACAAGGCGGAAAACGGCTTTGACTGCCGCAATTACGGTATTCCCGACGGCATCCCCGAAGCGAAGCGCATGTTCGCCTCCATGCTCGGAGTCGAGGAAAATGAAATAATAATCGGCGGCAACTCGAGCCTGCAAATGATGTACGACGCGGTGGCGCGCGCGCTGCTGATAGGCGTTTCAGAGAAAACCGGCCCCTGGGGGAGCGGCGTTAAATTCCTCTGTCCCGTACCCGGCTATGACCGCCATTTCTCCATTTGCGAAAGCATGGGCATAGAGATGATCAACATCCCGGCCGGCGGCGACGGGCCGGACATGGACGCGGTGGAGCGCGCGGTCGCGCGGGACGCCTCGGTCAAGGGCATATGGTGCGTTCCGATGTACTCCAACCCGACGGGGATAGTCTATTCCGACGAAACCGTAAGGCGGCTCGCGAGGCTGAAGCCGAAGGCGGCCGATTTCAGAATCTTCTGGGATAACGCCTATTGCGTCCACCACCTGACCGAGAATCCCGACGTCCTTTTGAATATCCTCAGCGAGTGCAAAAGCGCGGGCAATCCCGACATGGTTTATATTGTCGGCTCGACGTCTAAAATCTCTTTCCCCGGCGCGGGCGTCGCCATGCTGGCGGCAAGCGCGGCCAACGCGGCCTTTATCAAAAAGCATATCGGCTACCAGACCATAGGCTCCGATAAGCTCAACCAGCTTCGCCACGTTCAGTTCTTCGGCGGCTTAGAGGGCATAAAGGCGCATATGCGTTTGATACTCGATATCTTAAAGCCCAAATTCGATACGGTTATCGAGTGTTTGAACGCGGAGCTGTCCGGTCTTGGCTCGTGGCATGAGCCGAAGGGTGGGTATTTCATCTCCTTTGACGGTATGCCGGGTACGGCCAAGCGCGTAGTGGCCCTCTGCAAGGAGGCCGGCGTCGTCCTTACCGGCGCGGGCGCGACCTTCCCATACGGGCGCGACCCGGAGGACAGGAATATAAGGATCGCGCCGACTTACCCGTCCTTAGACGAGCTGAAAGCCGCGATGGAAGTTTTCTGCGTGAGCGTAAAACTCGCGAGCGTCGAGAAGCTTTCCGGCGGCTGAAGCGGGTTTCCCGATTTTGATTGACTAACGTGTCAAACGATAGTATAATACCCCTGTTTGGGAGGAGGAAATACAGATGAAGAAAAGCTTGTTGGCCTTTATAGGCATGCTGATCGCCATCTTCCTGTTGGCCCTTGTGGATATCTACGGGGTTGACTTGGTGGTTTTCGAGGTGCCGAGTTTTAGAGACGGTATACGCCTTGGATTGGATTTGTCGGGCGGCTCGTCCATAACCTATGAGGCCGTCATACCTGAGGGTATGTCGCAGTCTGAGGTAGACTCCGGCCTGCTCAGCGCCGAGGCCATGCTGCGCGCGCGTCTCGACCAGTTCGGCTATACCGAGGCGCTGCTGTCGCGCGCGGGCAGCAACCGCCTGACGGTCGATATACCGAATATACAAAACCCCGAGGAGGCCGTCGCCCTGCTTGGCTCCACGGCGCGCCTTGAATTCCGTGACGCCGACGGCGGTATTATCATCTACGGCAGTCAGGTCATAAGCGCCAAAAGCACGGTCGGCCCCATTGAGCAAAACGGGCCGAGCGTGCCGCATGTCGTGCTTGAGCTGTCGGACGACGCCCGCGAGGCGTTCAGGGAGGCCACCAAGGAAGCCGCCTCCCGCCCGGTCGGTGAGAACTATATAGGTATTTACCTTGACGAAGCCGAGCGTTCGCGCCCGACGGTTGACTCAAGGTACACCACGACGGGCATCGACCCGAAGGACGGCGTGACCATCACGGTCGGCGGCGACGCCAAGGCCGCCAAAGACCTC
>WRLW01000060.1 GCA_009777435.1 Oscillospiraceae bacterium
TCGAAACCGGATTTCACGCGCTGCTGGGCGCCTTTGTGCTGCACACCCACCCTGTCTACGCCAACCTCGCGCTATGCTCCAAGGACGGGACGGATAAGCTGCCGGGCCTGATGGAGGGTATCCCGTTTATCACCGTGCCGTATATAAACCCCGGCGCCGAGCTGTGTTCCGCCATACGCGAGCGGCTGCGGGAGGATACCAAGGTTATTTTCATGCGCAACCACGGCGTCGTCGTGTCGGCGGACACTGCTGATGAATGTCTGCGCATCCATGATGAGATAAACGAGAGGGTCGGTAACGCCTATGGCGTTACCCGCGAGAGCTTCAAAGCGTTTTCACTGGAACTGGGCAAAACGCTTTACCCGGATCAGCAGGTCTATCTGGAGCTGACCGGCGCTCAAAGGGAGATACAGACGGCGGTTATGTTTATACACCATACTCTGCTTAGAAACGGCGAACAGGCGCAGGCGATGGACGGACGCGCCAAGGATTATATAGCGAATTGGGAAAGTGAATCTTACAGAAAGTCGGTGCTGTCATGAAAGCATATGAGTTGGCCAAAGAGCAATACGCCGCCGTCGGCATAGACACCGAGGCGGCGCTGGAAACATTAGATACAATACCCATATCCATGCACTGCTGGCAGGGCGACGACGTGCGTGGCTTTGAGGGCGCGCAAGAGCTGACGGGCGGCATACAAAGCACCGGCAATCATCCCGGCGCGGCGGCTGACGCGGACGAATTGAGGGCGATGATTGATGAGGCTTTGGCGCTTATCCCCGGCGCGGCCCGCGTAAACCTCCACGCTATTTACGGCGACGTCAAAGGCGTTGAGCGCGACCGGATCGAGCCTGAGCATTTCGCCGCGTGGACGGATTGGGCAAAGCGGCGGGCATTGGCGCTGGACTTCAACCCCACGCTGTTTTCACATAAAAACTCCGCCGACGGGCTTACGCTGTCGCACCCGGACAAGGCTGTCCGCGACTTTTGGATAGAACACTGCAAGCGGAGCCGCGCGGTCGCGGCAAGCTTTACCGCCGCGCTGGGAAGCCCGTCCGTATGCAATCTTTGGGTGGCCGACGGGTTCAAGGATATGCCGGCCGACACGCTGACGCCGCGCAAGCGGCTGGCGGAATCCCTCGACACCATATTCTCCGAGAAGCTGGATATTGTAGACGCGGTGGAGAGCAAGCTGTTCGGCATCGGCGTTGAGAGTTTCACGGCGGGCAGCCATGAGTTTTATATGGGCTATGCCATAAAAAACGGCCTGACGCTCTGCTTAGACGCGGGGCATTTCCATCCGACGGAGGTCATCAGCGCCAAAATCTCGGCTGTGTCCCTGTTTGTGAACAGCCTTTTGCTGCATGTTTCACGTCCGGTGCGCTGGGACAGCGACCATGTTATATTGCTGGACGACGAGCTGACCGCCATAGCGCGTGAAATCATCCGGCACAGGCTGCTTGACCGCGTACATATAGGGCTGGATTATTTCGACGGCTCGATTGACCGTGTGACGGCGTGGGCCATAGGCATGAGGAACATGCGCAAGGCTCTGCTGATAGCCCTGCTGGAGCCATATGAGAAGCTGCGCGACGCGGAGACCGCTTTTGACTTTACACGCCGCCTTACGATAATGGAAGAATGTAAAACCCTGCCGTGGACGGCCGTTTGGGACGAATACTGCTCCAGAGCGAACAAACCCGCGAGGCTCGCGTATTGATACCCGAAAAGTCATATTCAAGCGCGAGTTTCAGCGCACAAAATCGGTGTCCGTTCTCAACCGCACCACATTCCAGGACGCCTTTGGTATAATCACCTTCAGCGTTTCGTTTTCAATGGCCGCGCAAGGCGCGTCGCGCGGGGTCACCGTTTGCAGCGCGAGCGAGTTTGCCGTTTTCATGTCATACCCCGCCATTTGAATATGCCCGATAACCTCCTTCGCGCCTTCGACGACGATTTCTGTCTCCAAATCCTCGCGTATATTCCGGTTCATGACAAAAACCGTGATCTCACCGTCATTGCGGACGGCCACACTGTCAAGACAGTCAACGCCCGTCCGCGCCTTGCAGTCGTATTTAGGGGAGCTTACATCCACACGCACGGCGCGGCCCCGCCCATAGCGGCTCGCGTTAGGTGCCTCCGGGATGATTCGCGTATTCGACGACGTTACGCGCCTCGTCTATGCCGCGTGTGCCGAGGTTGACGGCATACATCAATTCGGCCCCGGCCTTGTCAAGCCACTTCTGAAACTCCTGCAAGCCGACCGTATTTCTCTCGACGGCAGACCACGCCAAATCAAGGCGCACAGGGCGCGCGGACACATCCCCAACGCCGTCCTCCCAGTTGTAGCCCGAAACAAAATTCCCGCCCGGATAACGGATGACGGGAACGTTCAATTCTCTCACAAGCTCCAGCACGTCCGTGCGAAACCCGTCTCCGTCGGCGGCGGGGTGTCCGGGCTGATACAGGCCGCCGTAGACGGCGCGTCCGAGATGTTCGATAAACGAGCCGTAAAGACGGGGGTCAATTTCCGCTATCCCCTGTTTAGTATCGACTTTCAGCGTCGCTTTTTTCATAGTAATCTCACCGTTTCCCTCATAATAATTTTACTTTGGATTACCTGACAGCGTTCGTCAACCTTCTCGCCGCGTATCCTTTTCAGCACCGTCTGCGCCGCCCTTAATCCGATTTCCTTCAGGTCGATTTCGACCGTCGTAAGCCGTGGGTGTAAAAAAGAGGATATTTCCCGGTTGTCAAAGCCGATGATGGAAATATCCTCGGGAATACGCAGCCCCGCGCTTTTAACGGCGTCAATCGCTCCGGCCGCCATCAGATCGTTCATGGCGAAAATGGCGGTCGGCGCGGAAGCGAGCAGCGCGGAAGCGCAGATATAGCCGGATTCATATTCCCAGTTTCCGTATCTGACAAACGTGTTATCCAGCGTCAGCCCGGATTCACGGAAAGCGCGCTCAATGCCGCGCATACGCATTTGCGTTGGAAAGGTGTCGTGCGGGCCGGCAATAACGGCTATGCGCCTGTGTCCCTCATTCAATAAAAGCCTTATGACAGTTCCCGAGATTTCCTCATTGTCATATGTGACGGAATGTGTATAGGTATCGCCGGCAATGGAATAAGCGATAACCAAAGGCTTGTCGATTTCGTTTATAATGCCGGTTATATCGCGGTCGAACATGCCCACATATATAATGGCGTCCACCTTGGCTCCGTACAGCAAAAGGGAAATCGCCTCATTGATTTTGTCTTTATGCTGTCCTATGTGATCATATTGGTTAAAAAGGGTTTCTAACATTCTCAGGTCGTTGAGCAGTATGTTATATCCCTTTTGCTCGGCGTATTCTGAAATGCCGTTGATGATGGCCGGAGACGGAAAGCCCCTGATATCCTCCGCCAGAACGCCGATGATATCCGTTTTTTGAACGCGAAGGCTTTTTGCTATCAGATTCGGCGTGTATCCCGATTCCTCTATGACCTTAAGCACCCGGTTCCGTTTTTCAGGCGTCACATTTCGCGAGTTATTGATAACATAAGAAACCGTGGCTGTCGATACGCCTGAGAGACGAGCGATTTCCTTGATCGTCATATGCCACCCCCGCCGTGCTTTGATCAAAAATTACAATATCATAGGCTTATGCGGTTGTCAAATAAAATTTCAAATATTTTCTGTGTAACATATTGACATGAAAAGTGTAATGGTGTATACTGAATATATAAACAAATCTAATCGATTAGATTTTTAGGTGGTGTTGTTTATTGAAGGCTATCAGACCGCTTTCACTGAGGGATGTCGTTATTGACGGCGCGTTCTGGGGACGGTACATTACACTGATACGCGAAAAGGCAATCGGCTATCAGTGGGAGAATCTGAACGACCGGGTTCAGGATGCCGCCCGCAGCCACTGCATCAAAAATTTTGAAATTGCCGCCGGATTAGCGGACGGCGCGTTTTACGGTATGGTTTTTCAGGACAGCGACTTATACAAATGGCTTGAAACCGTCGCGTACAGCTTAGAAACCCATCCCGACCCCGCGCTTGAGAAGCTGGCCGACGGGGCTATCGCGCTCATAGGCTCCGCCCAGCAGCCGGACGGCTATGTGAACACATATTACACAATCAAGGAACCCGGTAAACGCTGGTCGAACCTCCAGCAGGGACATGAGTTATACTGCGCCGGACATATGATAGAAGCGGCGGTCGCGTATTTCAGCGCGACGGGCAAACGTAATTTTTTGGATATAGCCGTCCGTTTCGCGGACTGTATCGACCGGACTTTTGGATTGGACGACGGCAAGTGTCACGGCTATCCCGGGCATCAGGAAATTGAGCCGGCGTTAGTCCGGTTATATGAGGCTACCGGCGAACGGAGGTATCTTGACCTCGCGGCGTATTTCATACGTCAGCGCGGCATGTCCCCCAACTACTTCGACGAGGAGGAACAAAAGCCCGAATACAGCGCGATATTCCCCCAGCTTACATATCTTGACAGGCGATACTCCCAGTCGCATATGCCCCCCGCCGAACAGCGGGATACCGTGGGGCACTCCGTCAGAGCCTTGTATATGTACAGCGCGATGGCGGATTTGGCTTCTGAGCTGGGCGACAAAGCGCTTTTGGACGCCTGCGATATTCTGTATGAGGATGTTACGCGGCGGCAAATGTATATAACGGGCGCCGTGGGCGCTACCGCCGAGGGCGAAAGCTTTACCGGGCCTTATGACTTGCCCAACGGCCTTGTGTACGGGGAGACATGCGCGTCTGTGGCGCTGATGATGTTCTGCCGCAGAATGAACGCCCTTAACGGCAGCGCCGCCTGCGCCGACGTTATGGAGCGCGCGCTTTACAACACGGTGCTGGCGGGTATATCGCTGTCTGGAACAGAGTTTTTCTATGTGAATCCACTGGAAGCGGATCCTTATACCATCGCCGCAAATCCCGGTTACCGCCACGTCAAGCCCGTGCGGCAGAAATGGTTTGATTGCTCCTGCTGTTATACGAATATCACGCGTACCGTTCTGGGATTAGGGCGCTATGCCTATGCCGCGTCCGACGACGGGCTGTATGTGAACCTCTACTGCTCCGGCTCGGCTCGGGACGGCGCGCGGCGCGTAGAGGTGACCACGGATTACCCATACGGCGGCGAGGTGACATTAAAGGTCAGCGGCGGGCGGTTCAAGCTGTATTTACGTAAGCCGGGAAAGGGATATGAGATCCTTGAGCGCGACTGGCAGGGCGACATAGTTAAAATCAAGCTTGATATGAGTCCGCGTTTAGTGTACTGCGATACGCGGGTGCAGAGCAATATCGGCAAAGCCGCCGTCATGCGCGGGCCTTTGGTGTACTGTGCCGAACAGGCCGACAACGGCGGAAACCTGGGCGGATATGCTCTGCCCGCCGGCACAGCTTTTAAGGAATGTCCGCCTCCGGAGGGCTTGCCTTCCGAATCCGTGGCTTTGGAGACCAAGGCATTCAGGTATACAAGCAATCAAACCGGGTTATACTCCGAAACCGCGCCCTTACTCGAACCCGCGGCGCTCAAGCTCATACCCTATCATCTTTGGGCAAATCGCGGCGAGAACGAAATGCGGGTGTATCTTAATATCGTGACCTCATTATCGGAAGGCCGGTAATACAATATATATTTTAGGAGGAACGGAACGTGAAAAAGAGATCAGTGAAAATCCTGGCGATCCTGATGTCCGTTTTGTTGATGGCAGGTCTGCTTGCGGCTTGCGCGGATGAGACGGCAGCTCCGCCGGCGGGCGGAGGCGGCAACAGCGACAACAGCGGAAGCGGCGGCGGCGGCTCAAACGAGCGTATTGAGCTTGTATTCTCACTTTGGGGAGACCCGGCGGAGCAGGAAACGACACAGAGGGCGCTTGATGTATACAACGACTCGCAGGACAAGGTATATGTTAAAGCCCTGCAAATCGGACGCGACGAATACAACGAAAAGCTTCAGACCATGGCAACGTCTGGCGAGATGCCGGATTGCGGAATGGTCGCGGAGGACACCGTTATAGGTTGGGCGAGAGACGGCTTGCTCAGTGATTTTGATATATACGCGGGACAGGATAACCTGCCTCTCGACTATATCACATTCAAATACGAGGGCAAAGTCGTCGCCTATTCCGCGGCCAACGAAGTCCTCGCGCTATGGTTCAACAAGCAGATATTCGACGATGCCGGAATCCCCTATCCCCCCGCAACGCTTGACGACGCGTGGACATGGGATGAGTTCATCGAAGTGGCCAGAAAGCTCACGATAGACAGCGACGGCCGGAATCCCGGAGACGACGGTTTCGACAAGAACAATATCGTTCAATACGGCGCCGGCATCAACACCTATACCTGGCAGCTTGAGGTGTGGGCGCTTTCAAACGGCGGCAAATTCTTCTCCAGCGACGGAAAGTCAGTCGCTATGGACGACGCAACAATCGAGGCCATCCAGAAGGTCGCGGATCTGCATTTAGTGGAAAACATCGCGCCGTTTAACGACGGAACCGCAGACGCGGGTTTTGATCTGACAATAGGCAGAGGAAACGTCGCGATGGGTACGGACGGGCAATGGGCCACCGGCTTCAGGGCGTTTGTGGATATCGATTACGGGGTTGGCGTGCTGCCCTATATGAAGCATAAGGCCAATATCTGCACAGGCGGCCCGACAGGTATATTCGCGACCACCGATTACCCCAATGAAGCCGCTGACTTCTTGAGATGGTACAACAGCGAGGAAAACAACATCAATACCATCCTTGACGGCTGGTGGATGCCGACCAAAATGAACTGGTACACCGACGAGGCTTTGCTGGAGCAGTGGATCGACGGTTCCGATTTCCGCAAACCTCTGGGAGACGCTTACAGAACGGCTATTCTTGACGTCGCTTTGGACTTCGGCGTAACAAAATCCACCGCGTGGTATTATACGCCCAACACCTACGAGGTGTTAGTGGGAACGCTGCAGCCGGCTTTGGTCGAGGCGTTCCAGGGCGGCAAGACCGTAAAAGAGGTGGTAGACGCATCCCGCGACGCCATGCAGGCCGCGCTGGACAAGAGGTAATATAACAGTTAGAATAATAGGGTGTCTGTTGTTATATTGAACGACACCCTTTATTCTAACGAGAGAGGGGGCGGCGCATCGTGGGAAAATCAGATAAGAAAAAAGCATATTCAAGAAACGCGAGCAAGGAGCAGCGCGCGGCGTATCTCTTTCTGATCCCCGCTTTCCTTGGGCTGTCCCTAATTACATACATACCTCTGCTGGCCACGTTCATAATGAGTTTTTTCAATATGAACGTCGGCCATTTTGTAAAAAACAGCACCCTCCCCCCGCCTCAATTTGTCGGGCTGGCAAATTTCATTGATATATTTACAAATCCAAGCATTGATTTTCTTAACTCTATTAAAGTTACAATATATTTCGCGCTGTTAGCCGTCGCCGGGAGTATAATCTACTCCTTATTTATAGCGATGCTTTTGAATCGGACAATGCCGGCGCGCGGTTTTTTCCGCGCGATTTTCTATGTTCCGTATATACTGCCAGCGGCGGCGGTCATGATTAGCTGGTGGTTTTTGCTCCAGTATGACGGCGGCCTGATAAACTATATTCTCGTTAGATTGGGATTGGAAAAATCTTACTTTTTGGCTAATTCGTCCACGGCGATACCGTCATTGGCCGTTATCGCCATTTGGACAAGCGGTAATCTGATCGTTATATTTTTAGCGGGACTGCAAAATGTACCGCGCGTTTACCATGAAGCGGCGGACATAGACGGCGCGACCGCATTGCAGCGGTTTTGGAATATCACAATCCCATGTATGACGCCCATCATCTTTTACAATCTGCTGTTAAGCCTTGTGGTTAATTTGCAGGTCGTGGTACCCGCGCTTGCCGTTACAAAGGGCGGGCCGGGGAAATCGACGATGTTTATGTCATATTTAATGTATCAGACCGGCTTCCGGGGAAGAGAACTGGGCAAGGCCGGCGCTATCGCGTTTATTTTCTTCATAGTGGCGGCAATATTCGCGTTTATTCTGTTCGCGACATCCAAAAGCTGGATATTTTATGAAGGAAAAGATGATAGAAAATGATTTTGATAAGAAGAAATTCATTCAAATCTAAGCTTCGGCGAAAAAAGGCTGCCGATTTAATTTCCTTTGTCTTAATCGTCATTATGGCCGCCCTTGTGATGCTGCCCCTGTGGTGGA
>WRLW01000061.1 GCA_009777435.1 Oscillospiraceae bacterium
GGCACAGGCGCCGCCCGTCCCCGCTCCCATCCCCATCCCCGTTCCCGAGCCGCCGCCCGACCCGCAGGCGCGCGAGCAGGCGCGCGGCGCAGTCATCAAGGCGCGTGAGGTCAAGCAAATTGCCAATAATGAGAAACCCAAGCCGTCGCGCCTGTCCGACCGCGACAAGGAGGCGCTTGGGCGTCTGGCCACCAAGCCGCAGAAGGTGCGCTTTTTGATGAGCCGCGGCCTATCCGTCGAGGAAGTGGCGCGCGAGCTTGATATCGGCAAGGGCGAGATTCTTCTGATCGCCGACCTCGACAAAACGTGACCGCGTTTCCTCAAAGGCGTATGTCCGGTGGTATTCTTTATTTTCATCGCGGTACACGGCGCTCCTGTTGTGCGACAGCAGGCGCGTTATGGCATACATGTCTATCCATATCTCGCCCGAGCCCTCTTTTTGAGACTCGTCGAATATGAGCTGCATACCGATGTGCAGATGCGGATCCTCTATGTTGTTAACGTCCTCGGCCAAGCTGTAGCCGGTGCGTCCCATATACCCGATCACGTCGCCGGCCGTCACGGTCTCGCCCTTTTCCACCGACGCGTGGTAAGGGCGGCCGCGGCGCATGTGCGCGTAGTAGTAATACCGCTTGCCGTCGAAGCTGCGTATGCCGACGCGCCAGCCGCCGTATTGGTTCCAGCCCAGCTCCTCAACCGTGCCGGATTCGACGGCTATGATGGGCGTGCCGACGCTGCCCATCAGGTCGTGGCCCAGATGCCTGCGCCTGTATCCGTATGTGCGGCTGACCCCGAAGTCGTCGTAGTCGTTGTAGTAATAGCCCTTCGCGACGGGCGAGAACGCTTTCAGCCCGTAGCGCTCCTGCCAGACCTTTTCACCGTCCGGGCCTTCGGTTTGCACCCTGTAGCCGCCCACGAAGCCGCCCAGAACGGCCGTGTAAGCCTCCATGTAATACCCGAAATTTTTCATGTCGCATGTTATGGACTCGATGGTCTCGCCCGCGTCGAGCCGCGCGGTCAGGGCGGTCAGGTCTTTTTCGCGGCAGCGCTTGAAATCGCCGCCGTATTTTGCGCCGAGATAGGCCAGAAGCCCGATCCAGTCATAGGCCGCGCCGTCGCCGCCGCCGCCCTGCACATGGCGCGAGCCCACGTCGAGGTCGAGCGTTTTTTTCAGCAACCAATAGGGCGGCGTGAAATCCACCCACTTGATAAAGCCGTCCTTCGCGCTCACGTCAACGGCGTCCCGCCCCGCGCCCATACCGCCCCGCGCGGCCAGCGCGAAGAACAGCGCGGCCAGCGCAAAGGCCGCAAGCGCGGCGGCCGGCAGGCGCCGCGGTCTGATAACCATAAGCAAATCCGCCCCCACGGTAAAACATGTACTAAGTATATGGGGGCCGCTCCGGGGCAAGACCGCCTTTTTTGTCCGCGCCGCGTTTTGTTTACAAATAGTTCTTTCATTTGACCCGAAACAGGAGTATAATAAGGGCCGTGTTCTGCGGGGAGGTCGGGTAGATTTGAATATTGAGCTAACGCGCAAGCAGTTCCGGCGGCTGCTCGACATGGCCTATATCGGCAACTGGGTGCTGAACGCCATGCGCGGCGACGACCGGCTTACGGATTACGACGACGTTGAGTCGCTGCTGTTCGGCATGTGCGCCGCAAACGGCATGGAATCGCTGTGCCGGCACGTTACGCCGGGCGGCTGCGAGCCGTCGCGCGCGTTTGCCGAGGGCGGCATCCACGAGGCCATAATGGAATATGAGGACACCGTGTTTTTCGAGATACTGGCCGAGGAGCTGGCGCGCCGCGACCTCGAAATGGAGGCCTCCGACGACGCGGAGCTGCTCAACGAGCGCATATCCGCCTATATCGCCGAATTCGAGCGCAACGGCACGGATAATATAAGCCTTGAGCTGTAAAGGGCAACCACCCCCGGACGCGCAATGTGTACCCCCCCGTAGGGACGCACAGTGTGCGTCCGTGGTTTATTTTACCGCACGCGCACGGGGTACGGGGAAACGCGGACGCGCAATGCGCGCCCCTACAAGGGGAACGTACGGGGGCGTGGTGTGCGTGGTCGTAGGGACGACCGCCCCGGTCGTCCGCCGTGTGGTGTGGTTCGTGGGTGTTGACAATATAAATCGCATATGCTATAATAAATGTGCACCTTTGGCTCGGGGGCGGTTATTTTCGTTTAATTTCGCGGATAAATCGATTGACATATCCGCGTAACTATATTATACTTGATTTTACCAAAGCCCTTCAATTATGATAAAAAACGCGGCCAGGCCTTACGCGCCTGGCAAAATTGACGATTTCTCAGCCCCAACACATAGTAATTGGAGCGATACATATGAAAAGCGGGGACGCTCTCTTCCCGAACGTTTTTAGGGCCGGCGCCGACGACAGCCACATAGTCATAGAATTCGGACAAGCCGCCACAGGCTCGGACAAGCCTTCGGACGACGACGTAAAGATCCTGAGCCGCATCGTCTTAGCGCCGGAGCAAGTGCTTCCGCTGACGCTCTGCCTTGTTACCGAAGGGGCGAGATATAATGAAGAGTAAAAAGACAAGTAACTATATGCTGGACGTAACCGCGAAAATACATGTAGATTCCATGAGCGCCGACCGCAAACACATGCGACGGATAACCGGCTTGCGTGATTTTGAGGTTCGTCAGGATCTACTGATGACAAGGCAACCGTTTGCGATTAAGATCCCCCCCGACATATTTCCGCCGTGGATGAATAAACTACTTGATAAGAGCGCGAATCGTCTTATCGGGGAGGAGTTTATTCTGGACATGGAGCAGTACCGGCTTGAGATAATCGGCGGAGCTTGGGAAAATGTTTCTTATGACGAGAAGCGTTTTATTTCGCATGTGCTGAAAATCGAGGATGTCCGCGAAATCTGTCTTGTCCGTGAGATGGGATTTGCCGACGTCTGGATAGTGTTCTCCGAATTAAGCTGCGAAAGAGAGCTTGAAATCATCGCGTATTGCAATGAGTTCCTTGACGGCAGAGCTGAAAACGACCCCCAAGCGCCTAAAATAGATTTTTTGGTCTTAACCCCGGAAAACTTTACGGGAGACGTTCCCTTCCCCTCCATTCATATCAGGAGAGGGGGAGCCGGTGATGCCGACTAAAAGGCTGCCCGTCGATGCCGTAGAGCATAAAAAAAAGTACAGGCGGAACAAGGACTTTTTCACAAAAGGGGTAGATAAAAATGAATATCCCAATTGGTATGTCACAGCCATATTTTTTTCCGTGTACCATATGATTTGCGCGTATTACTATAAGATTGGCGAGACCATTCCCAGATCCGGTCAGGACTTGCGTATAATCGATGATTTGAGAGGGATAAAGAGTGAAATCCAGTTTCTCGAAAAAAAGGTAAGGATCGTATTATATGGGGGGCTTGACGTCAAGGCGAGGGATATCGGGGACGCCAAAGATATTTTTGAAGTCGTTGAAAGCTGTATGCTTAAAAAAATCAGCTGATATCGCGGGTGTCCGCTCTAAAGTTATGCCCCATTTGTAACGATATATATTTCAAATCTGAATGGAGGGAACCGATATGAGCATCAACGCAGGAGGCGTGGGCGGCGTCACGGGCTACAATTCATACGCCGCGTCAGGTAAACCGACCCCTAAGGAGCGCGTCGCTCCCGAGTACGCGGCCGACAAGGCGACCTTTGAAAAACTCTGGGCCGATTCCGAAAAGGCGTCACAGGCGCTGCGCGACATGGTGGAGAAGCTGCTCGGCACACAGAGCGGCGATGGTCAGGCTTTCTGGGCCATCCGGGCGAACCCCGGAGCGTATAACATCGAGGTAGACCCCGAAACGGCCGCCAAGGCCGAGGAAATGATCGGCGAGGACGGCTTCTACGGCGTCGCCAAGACCACCGACCGCATCATAGAATTCGCGCGCGCGCTCGCCGGCGATTCCGCCGACGAAAAAACCATCGAAAATATGCGCTCGGGAGCGCAAAAAGGGTTTGACAAGGTAGCCCGCATCTTCGGAGGCTGGGACAAGCTGCCCGAGGTCACAAAGCAGACATACGACGCCGTTATGAAAGCGTTTGACGACTGGAAAGCGGAAGCGGCATAAGTAAAAAACGCGAGCCGGGGCTTACACCCCGGCCGTTTTTATTATTATTTTCCGATGGGGAAGATATATGAAGCTGCTCGTACTCTCCGATTCCCACCGCGATATCCAAAGGATGCGCTATGCCGCCGGACAGGCGCGGCCCGACGCCGTGCTGCACCTCGGCGACCATATAGGCGACGCGCGCGAGCTGTCAAGACACATGCCGGGCATTGATTTTTACATGGTCAGAGGCAACTGCGACTTTCAGGCCCCGGGACAGGACGAGCTGCTGTTAACGCTGGAGGGCGTGCGCATATACGCGGCCCACGGGCACGCGCACGGCGTTAAGGGCGGCCTTGAGACCATAGCCGCGCACGGGCGCCGCGTGGAGGCCGGGCTTGTGCTTTACGGGCACACGCATCAGGCGTCGGTGCGCCGCGCGCGCGGCGTGTGGCTCATGAACCCCGGCCAGACGGAGCGGCATGACTCAATACGCCCCGCGTCCTATGGCGTTGTGACCGTCAAGGACGGCGCGTTTGAGTGTGAGACAGTGTTCCTGCCGCCGCCCTAAAGGGCGGCGGCGGCGCTTAGGGAGGGCTGTAATTGCCTGCCCTCGCGCGCGGCCATAACCGACTCGTACAGCAGCGCGAAATTTGCCGAGCATGAGCAGGGCTTCTCAAACGGGTCGTCCTGACCGAACGGCACGAAGTAGATGTCGCGGCGGTTCATGAGCTGGCCTATGTTGCGCGCCGACGCCGACAGCGCGTCGTTGGTGGATATGGCAAGCACGACGGGCCGCCCGTTGCGCAGATGGGATTTGCAGGCCATGGTCACAGACGTGTCGCTGATGCCGGCGGCCAGCTTGGCCAGCGTGTTGCCGGTGCAGGGCGCGACAAGCATCACCTCAAGCAGCTTGCGCGGCCCGATCGGCTCGACGTCGGGCAGCGTGTGCCAGACGACGCGGCCCGTGGCGGCCTCAAGCTCGCTCCGCCACTCCGCGGCCTTGCCGAACCGGGTGTCGGTTTCATAGGCCGCGGGGCTCATTATGGGGTAGACCTCGCAGCCCATTTCGGCCAGCCGCCTGATTTGCGGCATTATCTGTGAAAACGTGCAGAATGAGCCGCACATGGCCGCTCCGACGCGCAATCCTTTCAAGATCTTCAATCCCTTCTATCCGTCTCTTTCATCTAATATATGATAAATGGTGTCGCGCAGTATGGCCGCGGCCGTCTCGGGCGCGGTTTTGCCGGGCAGTGAAAGCGCCCAGTGACAGTTGACGCCCCGGCGCTTGGCCGCCGCGAAGTCTACGCCGCCGGGCGCGGACGCCAGATCTATGACCAAGCAGCCGGCCTTCAGCTCGCGCAGCCGGCCGTCCCCCAGCACCATATGCGGCGCGGTGTTGAACACTATGTCGAATTCCGCGAGCCGCCCGTCCAGCGCGCCGGTCTCCATATGCGGGTAGCCCCAGGCCTCGCACCACATAAAGTCCTCGACGCGCCGCGCGGACACCGTAACGCGCGCGCCTATCGCGCCCAGCGAGCGCGCCAGCGCCTTGCCTATGCGCCCGTAGCCTATGATAAGGCACCGGCTTGCGTGCAGCGTGGTCTCGGTCTGCTCTATGGCCAGATGCAGCGCGCCTTCGGCCGTGGGCACGGCGTTGGCTATGGCGAAGTCCTCGCGCGCGGTGTAGTCCACAAGGTCGATGCCGCCCTCCTCGGCCTGCCGGATCAGCGAAAGCGGTATGCGCCCGCCCGCCGCGATCTGGTCGGATCGGAGCATCCTCAGCGCGAGCGCGCCCGTGACCGCCGGCCCGGTCACGTTGAGCGCGCCCTCTTTATTTAGCATGGGCACAGGCCATATGACGCACCGCGCGCGCGCGGCGGTCTCCTCCATGCTTTCGCCGCGGGTCTCCGCCGCCGCGCAGCCGCACTCCAGCGCCCATGTGTAAACGGTGTGACCGTCCTGCAAAAGCAGCCGCGCCAGCCGCGACTGACGCATATCGCCGCCGATTATGGCGAAAGAACGCGCCATTGCCCGCACCCCCCGAAACAATTTTTCAATACAGTGTATTCATGGGGCCAACCTCTTGACACCCCGTTATTCGTGATGATATCATGTTGGCGGCCTGTAATAAAAATGAGAGACGGTGGCGTTATGGTAAAGATAATCTCCGACAGCACCTGCGACCTCCCGCCCGGCATACTTGAGGAGCTGAACATAACGCTGTCGCCCCTGTGCATAAGCGTGAGCGGCGATATGGAGCAGTACCGCGACGGCGTGGATATAACCCCCGCCGACGTGTTCAGGCTGTCCGAGGAGGAGAACAGGCGCTGCACCACCTCGGCGGTAAACGCCTATGACTACCGGCGCCTGTTTGAGGAATACGCGCCCAAATACGACGCCGTGGTTCAGATATGCCTCAGCGGCCAGCTTTCCGCGTGCTATGGCGCCGCCATAGAGGCGGCTAAGGATTTCGGCAACGTATATATAACGGACTCGCGCAGCCTTTCCGCGGGCAGCGGCTACCTTGTACACGACGCCGCGCTGATGGCCGCCGCCGGGGCAAGCGCCCGCGAGATATGCGATATGATCGAAAACGACGCGCACTATATAGACACAAGCTTTGTTATCGACCGCATGGACTACCTGCACAGGGGCGGGCGCTGCTCCGGCTTGGAGGTCATAGGCGCGCGCCTGCTGGGCATAAAGCCGTGTATCGAGGTGTGCGGCGGCTTAATGCGCGTCGGGAAGAAATACCGGGGCAAATTTGGGACATGCCTGAGCGCTTATGTAAAAGACCGTCTGGCGGACAGAGACGATATAGACACAAAGCGCGTATTCATAACGCACTCGATGTGCGCGCCCGAGACCGTGGAGACCGTGAGAGCGCTTATAGCGGAACACGCCGGTTTTGAGCGGGTCATAGAGACGCGCGCCGGCTGTACGGTCTCGGCCCACTGCGGCCCGAACACCCTCGGCATACTGTTTAAGCGAAAGACTAAGGTGACGTGAGCCTGTATCCGCTGTCCGAACGGCTGACGCGCCTTGCCTCGGAATCCGGGGGCGCGTTTGCCGAGGCGCGCGGGCGCGCCGAAGCGTGCCTGTCGCGCGGCGGCAGGTCGGGCATAGGGCTGATGGGCGAAAAGCTGGTGCATCTGACCCTGAAATATTATATCGAGCCGCTTGAGATCTGCCACGAGGTGCCTGTGGGCGGCTATGTCGCGGATATAAAAAACGCCGCCGGCGTTATAGAGATACAGACGGGCGGCCTGTCCTCGATGAAGCGAAAGCTGGGCTTCTTTCTGGACTTCTGCCCTGTGACCGTGGTATACCCCGCCGTCGCGGGCAAGTACATATCGTGGATCGACCCCGCGACCGGCGAATGTTCCGAGCCGCGCAAGTCGCCGAAGGAGGCGGGAAGCGCCGCCGCTCTGCGCGAGCTTTACGGGCTTCGCGACATGCTCGGGCGGCTGACCGTGCGCGTAGTGCTTCTCGATGTGGCCGAGTACCGTATGCCGTCGCCGCGCGGCGGCCGGGGGCGCGGCTCGCGGCGCGCCGAGCGGTACCCGCTGCGCCTGCGCGGCGACATTATCCTCAAACAGCCGCGCGACTACCTCGCGCTGATGCCGGAAGGTCTGAGCGAGGGCGGCTTCACGGCGGCCGGCTACGCGCGCGCGGCCGGGCTTTCAGGCTTCGGCGCGTCGCTCGCGCTCGGAACGCTGCGCGCCGCCGGCGCGGTCACGCGCCCCGGCAAAGAGGGCCGCGCTTTTGTGTATGAGCGGGTCTAAATAACTGTTCCATTTCGGGCCAAGCCATGTTATAATATACGTGCGGCCGTTATAAGAACAAATTATACACGGAAAAACCACGCCTTCAGAAAGGATTGGCCGTTTCATGGAAAAGCAAAAAGTGACCGTTACCATCGTGGGTCAGGAGTTTTCGCTGATCTCGTCGGAGTCTGAGGCTTATGTGCGCAAGGTGGCCGACGTGGTGGACGCGGAGGTGCGCGCCGTGCGCGAATCCGGCCCGTCGCTGTCGGCGGTGTCGTCCGCGTTGCTGGCGGCCACAAACATAGCCGACCGAATGAT
>WRLW01000062.1 GCA_009777435.1 Oscillospiraceae bacterium
AAGGCGGCCCGCGGCAAGCAGACCCTTAGCTCGCTGCTCAGCCCCGGCGTCAAGCGGGAGGATCTGCGTATTCTCGCCGTTGACGACTCCTTGCTGATACGGGAGTTTTTCAAAGACGTATTCGGCAAGGTGGGGATTAAGTGCGACGTGGCGGCCGGCGGCCCCGAAGCCCTGCTCATGGCTGAGGATAACGGCGATTACGATTTATACTTTATCGACTGGCTTATGCCCGGCATGAACGGCATCGAGCTGACCAAGCGCATCAAGGAGCGTGAGAGCGGAAAGAATTCTATTGTAACGCTGATTTCGGTGGATTGGTCGGTAATCAAGGAGGACGTGCTGGAGGCGGGCGCGGATAAGTATATGCTGAAGCCGCTGTTTTCCACGGCGGTCATTGACCGTGTTAACGAGTGCCTTGATATCAACAGCGCCCGTCAGGAGGCAATGTTTACCGACGCGACACACGGCCTGTTCAAAGGAAAAAGACTTCTGCTCGTCGAGGATATAGCCATTAACCGGGAAATAGTCTTGTCGCTGCTGGACGATACCGGTCTCGTGATTGACGAGGCCGAAAACGGCCGCGAGGCGTTAAATAAGCTCAGGGACGGCCTCGAAGGGTATAGCCTTGTATTCATGGACATCCAAATGCCGGAGATGGACGGATTAGAAGCGACGCGGCGAATCCGGGAGCTGCCTTCCGAGCGCGCGAAGGAGCTGCCTATCATCGCGATGACGGCAAACGCTTTCAGGGAGGACATTGACAGATGCCTTGCCGCGGGCATGAACGGACATCTCAGCAAACCGTTAGATTTAAGCGAGATGCTGGTCATGTTGAGGAAGTATATAAAATAACGGCCCCGTTTCAGGATAAATCAGGCGTCCGGCAATGATTCCGGCCGCCTGTGTTTATTTCTCGCCCCCGTGGAGAGGTTAAAAACTTTTACATAGATTTTACACGCGCCTGTATTTAGATTTTACCTCCATTGCTTATCATTCTTGCATAGACCAAAATGATGGAGGAAAAGTTAATGAAGAAAACACTTGCAGTGCTTATCATCGCGGTACTTATGCTCTCGCTTGTTTCCGCCTGCAGCTCGGACAGTCAAAGCCCCGCGGGCGACCCCACACCGAACGGCAGCAGCACCCCCGCCAAAAGAGATGAGCCCGTGTCTGAGCCCGTGTCTGAACCTGTGCCTGAATCCGCGCCTGTCTCGGACTTCGATAGCGGCCGCGTCATCGGCGTGCATACCCGCGAGGACGGCAGCGGCACCCGCGACGCGTTTGTCAGCATCACCGGCGTCGGCGACGATATGTACGAGGAAGCCGTCGTCCTCGGCTCGACCAACGAGATACTGTCCGCTGTCGGCGCGAATGAATATGCCGTCGGCTACATATCGGTTGGTTCGCTGAACAACACGGTCAAAGCCCTCTCCATTGACGGAGTGCTTCCGTCCAACGCCACCGTCAAGGACGGCAGCTATGCCATACAGCGCCCGTTTCTGATTTGCATGAGCGAAGAAAAGCTCGCAGACCCGCTGGTCAACGACTTCATCAGCTTCATGCTTTCGGCGCAGGGACAAGCCCAAATCGGGAGCAGTTGGACGATGATAGACGAAAGCGCCCCTGATTACGTTTCCTCCGGCCTGACCGGCGCCTTGAGGGTCGGCGGCTCCACGTCGGTTGAACCGCTGATGCAGAAGATGCGCGAGGCGTATCTGGCGCTCAACGGCGGCGTGACCATAGACATTTCCAGCACAGGCTCGGGCGACGGCATCAACGGCGCCACCGCGGGTGAATATGACATCGGTATGTCAAGCCGCGAGCTGAGGGAAGCCGAGCTTGAAAGCCTTACGCCCGTCAGCATCGCCCTCGACGGCGTGGCCGTCATTGTAAACACGGCCAATCCTCTGGAGGAACTGACGATTACGCAAGTTAAGGATATTTTCACCGGCGAGATAACCAGATGGTCGGCTGTGGGCTGACCCTATGCTGAGAGAACGTGTGATGCGCGCCGCCTTTTTTATGGCGGCGCTGGCGTCTATTATATCGGTGGCGCTGATTTGTGTTTTTCTGCTCTATCAAGGGCTTCCGACCATCTTTGAAATCGGGCCGTTCAAGTTTCTGATGGGCCGGCTGTGGAGACCTACGGCACAGCACAGCGAACCCACCTTCGGCATCCTCCCGATGATACTGGGCAGTATCTATGTAACAGGCGGGGCAATCGCGCTGGGTGTCCCAATCGGATTGCTGACGGCTGTTTTTATGGCGCGTGTGTGCCCAAAGCCGGTCTACCGCTTCTTAAAGCCGGCCGTTAATCTGATGGCGGGCGTGCCGTCGGTTATATACGGCTTTTTCGGCATGATGTTTTTGGCGCCCATGATTTTTGACCTATTTGGGGAACGCTTTGATATGGTCAGCGGAAGCACCATGCTGGCGGCGTCGGTGCTGCTGGGCATTATGATTCTGCCCACGGTCATCAGCATCGCGGAAACCAACATACGCGCCGTTCCGCAGGAGCTGTACGAGGGCGCCGTCGCGTTAGGCGCGAGCCACGAGCGGGCGGTGTTCAAGGTGGTTCTGCCAGCCGCGCGGTCGGGCGTCATGGCGGCGATCGTGCTGGGCGTGGGACGCGCCATCGGAGAGACAATGGCCGTCAGAATGGTGGCGGGCAACCAGACCGCTATGCGTATGCCCTATGAATTTCTCAAAGGCGTGCGCACAATGACCACCAATATCGTTATGGAAATGAACTATGTCGAGTACGGCAGCCTGCACGAGGGCGCGCTGATTGCCACCGGGGTTGTGCTGTTTGTGTTTATACTGCTGATAAACCTTCTCTTTTCTACACTCAACAAAGGCAGGGAAAAGCCATGAAAATATTGCGGAGCAAAAAGCCGATGGATTGGGCGCGTTTTTTACTGACCTGGGCGGCGGGTATCTTTACCCTTTTTATGCTGATATATATGGTTGGGTTTATACTGATTAGAGGTATCCCGCACATAAAGCCGTCTCTTTTTTCACCGGCCTATACGGTAGACAACCAATCGCTATTCCCCGCGCTGGTCACCACCCTTATAATGGTGGTGACGACGCTGGTGATTGCCGTGCCCTTCGGGGTATTTACGGCGATTTATTTAGTGGAGTATTCAAAGCGCGGCAGCAGGCTGGTACAGGTAATCCGCATGACCACAGAAACGCTGGCGGGCATCCCGTCCATCGTGTTCGGACTGTTCGGCTATATCTTCTTCGCGAACCTTTTAGGCTGGCGGCGGTCGATACTGGCGGGGTGCTCCACGCTTGCCATTATGATACTGCCGCTGATTATACGCACGACTGAGGAGAGCTTGAAATCCATCCCCGACAGCTACCGCGAAGGTTCGTTTTCGCTCGGCGCCGGACGGCTGCGCACGGTTTTCCGCGTCATTCTGCCGTCGGCTATGCCGGGAATCTTCGCCGGGATTATTCTGGCGGTCGGGCGAATTGTCGGGGAGACGGCGGCGCTGGTTTATACCGTCGGCAACGTGATTAAAATGCCGGACGGCCTGTTCTCACAAGGACGGACGCTGGCACTGCATGTGTACCAGCTGGCGGTCGAGTGACACTATGTCAACGAAGCCTACGCCACCGCCGTCATTCTGCTGGTGGTGGTGGTCGGCATCAACACGCTTTCGGCGCTGGCGGAGCGGCGGTTTGCGAGTAAATTACGGTAACAGGGGGTTGTTATGAATAAATTCAAATTGTCCGATGTGAATCTGTGGTATAATGATTTCCAAGCCCTGTACGGCGTTACGATGGACATAGAAGCCAACGCCATCACAGCGCTTATAGGGCCGTCCGGGTGCGGAAAGTCCACACTGCTCAAAAGCCTGAACCGCATGAACGATTTGATCGAGGGCTGTAAGATCACAGGCGAGCTGCGGCTTGACGGCGAGGACATCTACGGCGGCATCGACGTCAACCTGCTCCGCAAGCGGGTCGGCATGGTCTTTCAAAAGCCTAATCCGTTCCCCATGAGTATATACGACAATATTGCCTTCGGGCCGAGGACTCACGGCATAAAATCTAAGTATAAGCTGGATGAGATAGTGGAACGGGCGCTGCGCGACGCGGCCATATGGAGCGAAGCCAAGGACAGGCTGAAAAAATCCGCGTTGTCCTTGTCGGGAGGCCAGCAGCAGCGGCTCTGTATCGCGCGGGCGCTGTCGGTGGAGCCGGAGGTTCTGCTGATGGACGAGCCGACCAGCGCGTTAGACCCGATTTCCACCTCAAAAATTGAGGACTTGGTGCTGGAGCTGAAAAAAAAGTACACGGTAGTTATCGTGACCCACAATATGCAGCAGGCCACGCGCATTTCAGATAAAACCGCTTTCTTTCTGCTGGGGGAGATGGTGGAGTATGGCAGCTCGGAGCAGATTTTCTCCGACCCGAAGGAAAAACGCTGCGAGGATTACATAACAGGGAGGTTTGGCTGATGCGGAATAAATTTGAACAGCAGCTCAATTTACTGAACGATATGCTAATAGAAATGGGCGCGTTAATCGAAAAAGCCATCGCCCTTGCCATTGACGCGCTGGAAAAGCAGAACACCGCACTTGCAAAGCAAGCCATCGCCTTTGATACGGAGATAGACCAAAAGGAAAAAGACATCGAAACGCTGTGCCTAAAACTGCTCCTGCAGCAGCAGCCGATAGCAAAGGATTTGCGGCTGGTTTCGGCGGCGCTGAAAATGATTACCGACATGGAGCGCATCGGCGACCAAGCCGCGGACATTTCCGAGATCACCCTCTGTCTTGCCGGGACGCCGTATATCAGCAAACTGGAACACATCCCCAAGATGGCCGAGGCCACGGCGAAGATGGTTACGGACAGTATCGACGCCTTTGTGAAAAAGGATTTGGCGCTGGCCAAGGCGGTTATGGAATACGACGATATGGTAGACGATTTGTTCAGAACCGTCAGGCGCGACCTTATTAAGCTGACCCGCGCCGACGGTGAAAACGGCGAGCAGGCAATGGATTTACAGATGATTGCCAAATATTTCGAGCGTATAGGCGACCACGCCGTCAACATCGCCGGGTGGGTGGTATTCTCGATTACCGGGAGGCATAGCAAAAAATGAGGGTCTATATTGTCGAGGATGATGAAAACATACGCGAAGTCGTGCAGTACGCCTTGGGTTCGGCGGGATTTGAGGCTTCGGGGTTTGAAACCGGCGCGGAGTTTTTTGCCGCGATGGAGAAAGCCGCGCCGAATCTCGTCCTGCTCGACATAATGCTGCCGGGCGACGACGGCCTGACCATCCTGAAGAAGCTGAGAAACAACCCGCGAACCAAAACGCTCCCCGTTATCATGCTGACGGCAAAGGGCGGCGAGTTTGATAAGGTGAAGGGGCTTGATATGGGCGCGGACGACTATATCGCAAAGCCTTTTGGCGTGATGGAGCTGATTTCACGCGTCAACGCCCTATTGCGCCGGAGCCGGACGGCTTCGGCGCCGGGCGAGACTCTTGAATACGGGAGCATTAAATTTGACACGGCCCGCCGCGCCGTTATCATAGACGGCGGCGCGGTAGCGCTCACCTATAAGGAATACGAGCTTTTGCATTATCTTCTGCTGAACAGGGGACTGGCGCTCAGCCGTGATAAGCTCATGGAAGCCGTTTGGGGCTATGATTTTGAGGGCGAGAGCCGAACCATTGATATGCACATACGGTCGCTCAGGCAGAAACTGGGCGCGGCGGGGAAGTATATCAAAACCATACGCAATGTCGGTTATATGTTTGGAGTGTGATCGCAGTTGAAAAAACGCATTTATCTCAATTTTCTCGGCTTGATTTTATTATGCTCCCTGCTGCTGTCGGTATCGGTCGGCGGGATTATGTATTATGTGATAATCAACCAGGAGAAGGCAGCCATCAAAGACCGCGCCGCGCTGACCGCCGATTTGCTCAATCGGGGCGTGGAGTTTTCGGAAAGGCATTTTACCGATTATATTAACCACAACCCGGAGGCGGCGCGGCTGACCGTCATCGCGCGGGACGGCACGGTTCTCTTAGACAGCAAAGCCGCCGCCGCGTCAATGGAAAACCACGGCGATCGCATTGAGTTTATTCAGGCCCTTCAGACCGGGCACGGCGAATCAAGCCGCTATTCCGGCACATTGGGCGCAAGCACATATTTCTACGCCATACGCCTTAATGACGGGAATGTGCTTCGCGTTTCCATGACCATGAACAGCATCGCCGGAGCGTTACCCGCCGTGCTTACCGCGATGGCGGCCGTGGCGGTTCTTGTCCTGCTGATCGCCAATTCAGTCGCCCGCCGCCTTACGCGGAACATACTCCGTCCGCTGAGCGAGATTGACTTTGACGGCGGCAACGCCGCCATTTACGACGAGCTTATACCTTACGCAAAAAAAATAGACCAGCAAAAACGTGAGATCGACGCGCAGATTGTCGCTTTGAAAAACCGGGCCGACACCATAGAGGCCATCACGGGCAATATGAAAGAGGGCATCATTCTAATCGACAAAAACGGCACGGTGCTGATTGCCAACAAGAGCGCGGAGGATGTGTTTGGCGATATGCCGCGAAAAAATATCCTGCATATCTGCCGCGACATTGACTTCGGGCAGTGCGTCAGGCAATGCCTTTCGGGTACGGGCGCCGAGATTGAGTTTGAACAGGGCGGCAAGGTTTACAGCGTCTATTTCAGCCCCGTTCGCGCCGGGGAAACGCTAAACGGCGGCGTTATACTTTTGTTTGACATTACCGCGCGGTATGAAACCGAGAAACAGCGGCGTGAGTTTTCCGCGAATGTATCCCATGAGCTGAAAACACCGCTGACGAGCATATCCGCGCTTGCCGAGATGATAGAAAACGGCATGGCGAAAGCGGAGGATGTGCGGGGCTTCGCTGAAAAAATCTCCGTACAGGCGAGCCGTCTAATCAGCATAATCGAGGATATTATCCGGCTCTCCGAGTTTGACGAGGGCAAAATCATCCGGGAGTATTCGGAGTTTGACCTGTGCGAGCTGTCAGATTCCGTGGCGGGTATATTGCGCGGAAAGGCGAATGAAAAGCGCGTTACCGTAAACGTAACCGGCGGCGGTCTGCGCGTGACGGCCAACAGGCGAATGATTGACGAGCTGCTGTACAATTTGATTGACAACGCCATCAAGTACAACAAGGAAAACGGCGAGGTTTCGGTCTCGCTGTCTATGGAAAACGGTTTTGCTAAAATCGCCGTTACCGACACCGGCATCGGGATTGCGAGCGAGCATCACAGCCGTGTTTTTGAGCGGTTTTACCGGGCGGATAAATCCCGCTCCAAGAGAACGGGCGGTACGGGCTTGGGATTGTCCATCGTCAAGCATATCGCCGAACACCACGGCGGCAGGGTCGAGCTGGAGAGCGCGGAGGGGGCGGGGACGACGGTCATATGCTGGATTGCGGCCTTGCGGGCCTGACCGGCCTATGCCCGCGCTGAAACGGGATTCATAATCGAAGGTACCAAAAGTCGCTAATTTACCATTTGTGTCACTTTATGTCCTTGAATTGTACAGGCAATGAAGCTATGATGAAGATGCTGAATTACAATAAACATAGAGAGGCGTGAAACCATGAAAGCATCAACTATACGCTTTATTGCCTGTCTGATGAGCTTCCTTTTACTGCTTGCGGGATGTACGTCGTCGCCGCCCTCATCGGATAACCCATCGGGCAACCCATCGGACAATCTATCGGAAAACCCTCCGGCGAATGACCCCGTGAACCCTCAGCCTCCGCAGCCGGTGAAAATCACCTATTGGCACACTTATGGCGACGCGGAAGATGAGTTTTTCAAGGAATCCGTACTCCCGCTGTTAAAGACGAGGCATCCCGAAATCGAGGTTGAAAGCGTCAGACAGGACGGCGGTCAGTTCCATCAAATGATCGTAATGGCTTTCGGTACGGGCCAAGTGCCGGACGTCGCCCGTGTGGACATAGTAAACACGGCGTCTTACGCGGCGCAGGGCGGCATTGCCGCGATGGATGAGCTGCCGGGGTTTGACGCGCTGAAAAACAGCGTTCTTTCCGGCCCGCTGTCCACAAATCTGTTCAAAAGCAAATACTACGGGCTGCCGCTTAATACAAACTGCAAAGCGGCTG